>NZ_CAJCHS010000399.1 GCF_903970205.1 Nevskia soli
GTGCATCACGCCAACGTACTGATCGATCGCAATCGCTCGATGCGTTGGCGCGATGGAAAAGATGGACAGCCGGGATTCGCCGGCATGGATCTGAAGATCGAAAGCAACGTGCTCGATCCCGAAAGTCACTTTCTGTTTTGGAAGCCGGGGTCGGCGCCGGATCAGTCGCCGCCCGGCATGGGATGGATGATCGAGAAGGGAACCGATCTGATCCTGAACATGCACATGCAGCCGACCGGCAAGCCCGAGAAAATCCAGCCGGTGCTCGGGCTCTACTTCGGTAACGATGAGCCGCGTTACAAGCCGCTGCTGGTGCAATTAGAAGCGGACCGGGAACTCAGTATTCCCGCAGGACGCGACAATTTCAGTGTTGAAGACGACTTCACGATTCCAGTCGATACCGACCTGCTCGCCATCTATCCACATGCCCATTACCTCGGCAAGACGGTCGTTGGCACCGCGCGGCTGCCGGATGGAAGCGAGCGCACGTTGATCCGCATCCGCGACTGGGACCTGAACTGGCAGGGAGTTTATCGATATCGGAAGCCCGTGTTTCTCGCCAAAGGGACGCGCGTTTCCATGCGCTGGACCTTCGATAATTCGGCCTCGAATCCGCGGAATCCGAGCCAGCCGCCGCGGCGCGTCACAGCCGGAGATCAGGCGACCGACGAAATGGCGCACCTCTGGCTGCAGTTGTTGCCGCGCGGCGATGGAGATCAAAGGCCGGTGATCCAGGAGGCTCTGATGCGTAAGCGAATTGCGCAGGATCCGGAGGATTTCACCGCGCACTTCAATCTGGGCGGGCTGCTTGAGGCGCGTGGCGACACGGCGGGGGCGATCGCGGAGTTGGAGCTAGCAACCGCGATTGCACCCAAGGATGAAGTCGCGCTGAACACGCTGGGAGCCTATCTGCAGCTGGCGGGGCGTGCCGATGACGCTGAGAAACGCTACCGTGCGGCGCTCACCGCGCGTCCGGATTACACCGAGGCGCGTTATAACCTGGCCCAAGCGCTGCTGGCGCGCGGGGCCAATGAAGATGCAACCGCGGAGTTGCGCACCGTGGTTCGGCAGACGCCCGACGACACGAAAGCAAAGCAGACGCTCGAAGCGCTCTTGGAGCAGCAAGCCAACGCACTTGCCCGCGAGCGGCGATTGGGCGAGGCGACCGTTTTGTTTCGCGAGATCGCTGCACTCGATCCCACTAGCGCGGGGGCCTACACCAATCTGGGCGCGGCGCTGGCCATGCAAGGCAATCTCGCGGCCGCGCGGGAGCAGTTCGAGAAGGCGCTGGCGATCGATCCGGCGAGTTCGGTTGCGCGGGATAATCTGGCGCGTGTGAAGGCGCAACTGCGGTAGCGATGTTTGCCGCTGCCGTTTGGGTTTCGCTACTGTCGCAAGCACAATGCGCTACGTGTCATCCGCGGGAAGTCGCGGCCTTTGAGCAATCCGCTATGGGGCGCTCCATCAGCACGGATACGCCGCAGCCCGACGGGCGCTTCGAGCACAAAAATTCCCGCAGCACGATCACCATCAAACACCGGGGGCCGCAGATGATTCAGCGCGTGGATGCGGATGGTTTGAAGGTTGAATATCCGGTGGCTTATACCGTCGGGGCGGGGAAGGCCGGCTTCAGCTATCTAATTCAGATTGGCCAGTACCTGTTCCAATCTCCGGCTTCTTATTACAGCCAGGCTCATGCGTGGGACGTGACGCCGGGCTATGAACCGGAACCCGTGCTCGACTTCACGCACCCCATCGCGGAAGGCTGCATCTTCTGCCATGCGGCGACGGCTCGCGCCGCAACGGGCACGGAGAACCGCTTTTCGGAACCGCTCCGGGCGATCTCCTGCGAGCGCTGCCATGGTTCGGCGGAAGCGCATCTCAAGCAGCCGGTGCGCGGCTCGATCGTGAACCCGGCGAAGCTTTCAATTGCTGCCCGGGATAGTGTCTGCGAGCAGTGTCATTTGGAAGGCGCGGTCCGCGTTTTGAATCCGGGCAAGCGCTGGACGGATTTCGAGGCGGGTCGAACGACCGAGTCCGTCTTCGTAACCTATGTCTTGCATACTGACCGGTCTGAAGGCGTCAAAGCAGTAAGTCAAAGCGAGCAACTGGCGTTGAGCCGATGTTCGCGCGAAAGCGGCGGCCGCCTTTGGTGCGGAAGTTGCCACGACCCGCATGGCGATTCCGTTACTATCCGAAGCGTTTGCATGGGCTGTCATGCGGACGTGTTTTCGGCGGCGAAGCATAAGCCCGCCGATGAGTGCGTAAGTTGTCACATGCCCCGGCTCCAGCCGAATAACATCGCGCATACCGCGATTACCGATCATTTCATCGCTCTGCCTGGACCGCGCAAGCCTTTGACGCCGGCAACCGGCGAACTTACCGCGTGGCGAGAACCTTCGAAAGAGTTAGTGAATCGCGACTTAGGATTGGCGCTGTTCGAAACCGCGGCTGGAGATAAAAAGAACGACGAGATCGTTCGCTCGTATCAGCTACTGAAGAGTCTTCCGCTTGAACAGCGAGTTGATCCGGATGTGATGGCGGCTCTCGGGTCCATGCTATTCGCGCAGAACCAGAAGGAGTTCGCGCAGAAGCTTTACGCGGGGGCCGAAACCGAGCGGCCGCAAAACGCGCGGTTCGCTTATTGCCTCGGCGTGGTGTATGCTGCCGAAGGCAATACAGCTCAAGCCGTCGCGCAGTTCCGGCGAAGCATCGCGATCGATCCATCGGATCCGGAGCCTTACCGGAAATTAGCCGCGTTATACCGGGCGGCCGGACAACCGGGCCAAGCCAAAGCTGTCCAGCGAGAGTATCTCGATTTCATGCCGCAGAACCTCTTCTTCCGGCACTTAGTGGAACAACATCCATGAACTTACTGTTCGTTTTCCTCTTACAAGCCGCGACTGCTGCTCCAACGCCGTTCGACCAAGGGATGACCTTGTTCCAACAACATCAGTTCGCGAAGGCGGCGGAGAGCTTCGCAGCGGCCATCAAGACCGAAAATCCCGGCACATCGCATTATGCTGAGGTCGCCTACTGGCTGGGGCAGGCCGACTACCTTGCGGCGCGCAATGCCGAAGCGATTCCGTGGCTTGAAAAAGCCATTGCGGGCGGAGTGCGCGGGCCGGAAGTAATGTATATGCTCGGCAACGCGGCAATTCAGAATCGCGACCCGGAGCGCGCGCGCCGGGCCTTCGCGGCGATGTTCGGCGTGTTGCCGGAGACGCCTGCCGCGCACTTGCTTACCGCGCAGATGATGATCCGGCAGGAGTTTGAGGAACTGGCCGTCAAGGAGCTGGACCGCGCGGTAGAACTCGACCCCCGCATTCCGGAAGCGCACTACCTGCTGGGAATCATCTCTACCTACCATAACGACCTGGATCGCGCTAAGAAGGAACTGGCGAACGAGATCGCGATCAATCCGAACTTCGCCATGGCGTATTACAAGCTGGGCGATGCCTATTCGCGGCACGAGGAGTGGGACGACGCGATTCCGTACCTTCAGAAAGCGATCTGGCTAAACCCGGCTTATAGCGGGCCCTATATTCTGCTGGGCAAAGGCTATCTGAAGCGCGATCAACTGACCAACGCGGAAGGCGCCCTGCGCCGTGCCATCCAGATGGATCCGAATAACTATTCAGCGCATTACTTACTGGGTCAAACCTTGAATAAGATGGGTAAGACGGAAGAAGGCCGCAAGATGCTGGAAGAGTCGCAGAAGCTTCACAAAGGTCCCGAAGAGTAGGTGCTACTTTCGCTCGAGCATGACGCCCAGCGCCGCTTCTTTCTCGTGCTGCACGCGCGCGCCCTCGGCGAAGAGCCGCTTACTTTCCTCGATATCGCCCTTCCGTCGCAATAACTGACCGAGCGTGTTATAGGGGCCGGGGTTCCCGGGATCGAGCCGGATGGCGGTTCGAAGCGCTTCTTCAGCGGCCTGGATATCGCCTTTCTGCTTGAGCGCCGTGCCTAGCATATAGTAAGCTTCCGAGTTATCGGGTTGGATTGCAATCGTCGCGCGCCATTCAGCCGCGGCAACGTCGAAATTGCCCGCCTGCCAGTTCGTGATCCCTAGCATGTAATGCGCCTCGGCAAGCTTGGGGTCCAGAACGAGGGCGCGATTGAACTCGGCCGTCGCCGCATCAAGATCGTCTTTATCTTTCAGGGCCACGCCGAGGTTATAGTGCGCCGCGGCTAAGTTCGGGTTCTTAGCGAGCAGATTCTGAAACACGGCGATAGCTTTATCCAGCTCAAACTTCTTCAGATGCACATAGCCGATATTCATCTGTGCGGTTGTGTTTGCGGGATCTTCCGCCAGAACCTTGTTGAACTGTTCCATCCCTTCGTCAGGATGCCGCGTGTTGACGAGCAACATGCCGTAGGTGTTGCGGGCATCGTGATCGGCTGGATTTATAGCTACAAGGCGACGATAGGGTTCGATTGCGCCTGGAAGATCGCCAGTGGTCTGTAGGGCCTCGCCAAGTAGCTTCTGATAGCCGGCATTGTTCGGGTCGAGAGCGGCGGCGGTCTGGAGATACGGAATGCCATCCGAATTTCCGGTAAGCCATAGAGCGGCGCCGAGGTGATACTGGCCGGGCGCATACTTGGGATCGAGCTCGATGGCGCGGCGGAAGTGGGTCAATGCCTCATCGCGGCGGTTCAGGACCGCGAGCAGGAACCCGATCTCGTCTTCGAAACGAGGCGATTTGGGGTCTAGCGTGGCGGCTTGCTGAAAGGCGGATAGCGCGCCGGCCGCGTCGCCTTGAGCTTTCAGTTGTTCCGCTTGCGCGACGACGCTCTTTAGATCCTGCGCAACCAAAGTTGAGCAGAGTACAAAACAAAAGCTAATTAGCCACGGATGAACCACATATGGCCCGCGGTCCACCCTGGGGAATGAAAACGCTGCCCCCCGTCGCCGTCGGAGCTCGGTTGCAGGTACCGTCCGCCGTATTTGAGTCGATGCAACTACCGCATTCTGAGCCGCGACGGTGACGGAGCCGGTTACAGCCATGGCATTCCGCTTTCTCGCGGCAAAGGCATCCGAAAGGTTCTTTTCCGGAGCACCAGCTCCGTTACCGTCGCGGCTCAGAATGCTGGCAGGCGTTTTCAGAACAACACAGATAAACACGGATAAGAAAGAACCAAGGCTCTTGATCTTATCGGCGTTTATCTGCGTTAATCCGCGGCTAATATGGACTTTCCCAATCTTCATGCGCGCACGAAACCCACGCCTTCTTTAACTATGATCGTCTGGTTCGCTCTAACTGCTACTAGCTTATCCACAATCCCGCTCGGCCAGTGTATTTCCAAGTCGGCTTTAGCCGCCTTGCCCAGCCCGAAGTGAATGCGCAGATCGCCTTGCGAGTAGTAGCTGCCCCCGCTGCGCACTTCATCCATTTGACGCTTGCTTCCGGCCGGAGTGCAATAGATCCGCGCTCCAATCCCGCTACGATTGCTCTTTACACCAATTGTCTTAATCCGCAGCCAGTTATTACCCGACTTACCCTGGCAGTGCAGCAGCTGGGGGACATCGTTCACGCAGTTCACTACGATGTCGAGCAGCCCATCGTTATCGAAATCGCCAATCGCACAGCCGCGCGCCGGAACCCGTTCGTTAATTCCGGGACCGGCCTGCTCCGACACATCCTCGAACTTACCGCTGCCCAGATTGCGATAGAGTACCTTCCGTTCGCGGTAACCGGACTCGACCAGCGTCTCGGCCACCTCCGGGTAAACGTGGCCGTTGCACGTCAGGATGTCGGGAAGCCCGTCGTTATCGAAATCAAAGAAGCAGGCGCCCCAGCCGAGAAACCTTGTGTTGCGGCCGAGACCGGACTGAAAGGTAACGTCTTCAAAACCGTTCTCGCCTAAGTTGCGATAGAGCGTCGATGTGTCGCCGGCGAAGTTCGTCTTGATAAGTCCGAAGTGCCCGTCAAGCAGGAAATCGGCCGTGGAAACGCCCATCCCGGCCTGGGTCTTGCCGTCCGCCCCATAAGCCACGCCGGATTCCACCGCGATATCGGTGAAGGTCCCGTCGTGGTTATTGTGATAGAGCACCGAGGCGCTGGAATCGTCGGCGACATAGATATCGGGCCAGCTATCGTTATCGAAATCCGCGACTAATACGCCTAAGCCGTAAGTGCCGGAAGTCTTCAGGATTCCTGCGCGCCCGGAGACATCAGTGAAGGTACCGTTGCCGTTGTTGTGGAATAAGATGTTCTTCCCGCCTTGCAGGCCTGGAGGACCGCACGCCACCAGGATGCCTTTGTATAAGCAGGGGCCGCTCTCGGGCAGGGGAGTGGTCTTGGGGTCGAAATCGATGTAATTGGCGATGAAGAGATCCAGGTGGCCGT
>NZ_CAJCHS010000400.1 GCF_903970205.1 Nevskia soli
CCCAGTCAACACCAAGCGCTTTCTTCCCATGCACACCAGCACGTTTAGTCTATCGGTTGGGTACGTGGCGGGATCCGGCACAACTCTCTATAAGTCGGGGAACTCGTTTGTGCTGCTGGACGGCTACGACTTCAATACTCCGGCTGCTCCGCCCGGCGACGTATGCCAGACATTCGTATTTTCGCCGAACCCAAATGGCGATGCGGATCTGTTCGGGTCTTTCTCCCTACATGTTTTCCCGGCCGCCGCCCTGAGCATCAATCAGGCTGAGGGGTCGCCGTTGACGGTACTTACGATAACGGGGTCGGGCTTTGGACCTTCAGAGACCGTGAAGATCTACGCCGAGATGATTACTTCCCCTTTGCTAGGCACGGCCACAACGGATGCCAACGGCTCATTTTCGGCGAAGGTTCTCGAACCTCCGCACGCTTACGGTTCCTTCGACTTCTTGGCTGTCGGCCAAACTAGCGGGAATCTCGGAGCCGCCAATATCTCGGTCCTGCCGCGGTTCGCGCTGTGCCCAACTCCGTTGAACCCGGCGGTGCTATTGCGGCAGAGGGGCTTGGCTTTGGAGCCGGGGAATCCGTCAATGTATATGTGGATAGTCCCCGCGAACTGTTAGGTACCGCCGTGGCAAACGATTTAGGGGAGCTTTGCGGGCGGTGATGCTCTACCTGTGACCATGCCGGCGAACGCGTCACCGGGGTTGAATGCTCTGGTTGCAATTGGGGAGACTACGGGAGCGGTTGGGATCGGCAAACTCACGGTGAAGTGAATCACGCTCCGGACAAGGCTAACTTTGGTGCGCCCGAGAGGATTCGAACCTCTGACCTTTTGCTCCGGAGGCAAACGCTCTATCCAGCTGAGCTACGGGCGCACAGACCTCTATTGTAAGCCCTGTTTCGCGCCCCGGAGCAGCCCCGTCCTGTGCTAAGATCACATTGCGCCGCAACGTATTCAGGGCACGCCACGGAGAGGTGGCTGAGTGGTCGAAAGCAGCGGTTTGCTAAACCGTCGTAGGCCTTTAAAGTCTACCGGGGGTTCGAATCCCCCCCTCTCCGCCAGTCCAGCGGTTACGCCGCCGCTCTCTCCGACTCGGCCTCTGTCTCAGCCGTAATCCGGTCGATAACCGGCTCCGTCGGGCGGAACGTCCCAGCGAGCACCTCGTCGTACACGCGCATCGTGTTCGCCAGCATTACCTCTTGCGTGAATTCGGCTCCGACGCGTTCGCGTGCGGCGGCGCTGAACTTGGCGCGCAGCGGCCGGTTGGAGAGCACCTCGTTGAGAGCGTGCGCGAGCGAAGGCGCGTTGCGCGGTTCCGCCGTCATTCCCGTTTCCTTGTGCAACGAAACCGAAGGAACGCCGGAATCGAGCGCCGTATTCACTACCGGCAAGCCGTGCGCCATCGCTTCCAGTTGCACGATCCCGAATGCTTCGCTGCGCGCAACGGACGAGAGCGCGAAGACATCGGCGGCGCGGTAATAAGGTCCGAGCTCTTCGTTTTGAATCTCGCCCAGCAGATGAACGCGATCGCATAAGCGCGACTCGACGATCTGATCCTGAAGCTCCGCCCGGAGCGGTCCATCGCCGATGATGAGCAGTGCGCCATCCACATGGCGCATCGCGCTCACCAGGTATTCGAATCCCTTGTAGGAAACCAGGCGCCCCACCGCCAGAACGATCCTGGGCCCGTAGCTCCGGCGGATCGACTCCACCATGGCCCGGTCAACCTCGCCCACCGGCGGAATTCCGTACGGCACAACGGCGCATTTATGGCGGAAGCGCCACGCGGTCTTCGACGTTTCAAGATAGCGCTGCGAGGTACACAGAATCGCCGAACTGCGCCACAAGGCCAACCGCAGAAACGGCTCGAACAGACGCCCCAGCAGCTTTTGCCGAACGACATCACTGTGATAGGTCGTCACCACCGGACCGCGATAGCCGCTCGCCAGCACGCTCAGACACGCAAGCGGATTCGGCAGATGCAGGTGCAGCACGTCGGGTTTCGCCCGCCGGATCGCCAGCGGCAATCCGAGGCAGACCGGCGCGGACGCTAGCACCGCGCGCGTCGCCAGGCGTTTCACGCGGACGCCGCCATCCATCTCCGTTACCGTCTCCGGCCCGTCGTTCGCCACCAAAGCCTCAACGTCGTTTTCTTTCGCCTGTTGGCGAGCGAGCGTTTGCAGGTGCGTTTCAATGCCCCCCATATGCGGCGGATAGAATTTGCCGACATGCACGAGGCGACGGCGCTTCGCCCCGAACAAATGCGAATTCCGCGCGACCCACTGATGGAGTTGCATGAGACCCATTTCGACCGATGTCGCCGGTTTCCAGCCAAGTTCCGACTGAGCGCGCGAAATATCCGAGATGTAGACGCGCTGATCGCCGGGACGCCACTCGGCAAACTCGTGACTGACGGGGCTGTCCTGCTGCCTCAGAAAGGAGAGCAGATCGAGCAGAGAAAGCGTGTTTCCAGGGCCGCCGCCGGCGTTGTAAACACGTCCCGCGGCAGTTTCGATCCGGTGCGCAACGGCGTCGTACATGTCGACAAGATCTTCAATGAACAGCGCATCGCGAACCTGCTTCCCGTCGCCGAAAATGGTTACCGGCCGGCCTTGCGCGGCGGCGATCATGAACCACGCGATCCAGCCCTGATCCTCAACGCCGAACTGCCGGTATCCGTAAATGCAGGATTGGCGCAGGACGACGGTCTTCAGTCCGTAAATGCGGTGGTAATCGAGGAAGTATTGGTCGGCCGCGCCTTTGGAACAACCGTAGGGGGAATGGAAGTCGAGCGGATAGTTTTCGGGGACGCCGGAATTGCCGGCTGCAAACGCATATCGGGAGCCTTGGTCGACCACTTTGAAGTCTTCCAGAGCGCCATAGACTTTATTGGTGGAGGAGTAAAGAATCGGGCAGGTGATGTCGGCTTTCCGCGCGGCTTCCAGGACGTTGAGGCTGCCCAACGCGTTAATTTCGAAATCCTCTCGCGGGTTGGTTACGGACGTCGTGACGGCGACTTGAGCCGCAAGGTGCAGGATCAGGTCGGCGTTGGAATGGCGGCCGATGATCTTATCCATTTTCGCGGCGTCGCGGATATCGGCGCGACAGAATTCGAGCGCGCCTTGCGGACGAAGCCATTCCAGGTTGCGCTCCGTACCGGTGCGCGAGAGGTTGTCAATCAGGACAACCTGATGTCCCTGGTGAAGATAGCGGGAAGCGGCGTTAGAGCCGATGAAGCCGGCCCCGCCAGTGATGATGATCTTTTTCTTGGGCACGGATTTCTTGTGTACGAAAAAGGATCGTCTTGTAAAGCGAGTTGACTTCTCTTGTATTTCCGGCCCAGGAGAACTCCGCGGCACGTGTCAGACCTCCAACGGCTTTCGTATTGCGATGTTCCGGATCGCTCGCCACTCGAGATACAGCCTCTGCCCACGAAATGACATCACCGACGGGGTAGAACTCGGCCGCGCTGCCGCCGGTTTCCCGCAAGGCGGCCAGGTCGGACGCGATCACCGGAGTTCCGCACGCCATGGATTCGAGCAGCGGAAGACCGAAGCCTTCCGCCTCCGATGGCACGAGCACGACGCTAGCTCTTCGGTAGACTGCGGCGAGCAGATCAGGTGGAATGAACGGCAATTCCACGATGTTGCCGGATACGCCGAGCTCCGTCGCGAGCCGCTTTTGATCCGCATTAAAGGGCGCGCCGACGCGTATCAGCCGCGCTCCGGGATGCATGCGCTTCGCTTCCGCGAAGATTCTGAGAAGGAGATCGATACGCTTCCGCGGAATCGTGCTGCCGACATGCAGGATGTCTAAACGGTCCTGCGCCGCGCCGAGTAACCGGTCAGCCTCGTGATCCCAGTTTGAAGAGGGCTCCGCGCTGAATACGGGATCGACCCCGTTAGGGGCAACCGTGATTTTCTCCGGCGCGATGAGGCCATTCCGAATCAGCCCCGCGCGGGTGGCGTTGCTCACGCAGACCACTGCCGCAGCGCGCTGCATGCCGGTGAGTGTGCGTCGCGCCATGGCACGGAACCAGCGCGGACGCGGCTCGCCCGCGGGATCGATGAGGCAGCGGAAGGTGTCGGTGTCATGGCAGGTAACCACCGTTCGCTCCGCGGGCAGCGCATGCACCAGTTGCGCGTAGCTGTGGTCCGTGATGTGAAAGATATCGAAATCGCGCAGCGCACGCGCTCGCAGCGGATAATCGATGTGCCGGTTAATCAGACGGTCCGCATTGAGCGCCCACGCTGCGCCCGCAACCCGCGAAAAGCGGCGGATCAGGCGCGGTTGAATCCGCGTGCCGCACGGCTGCAAGTGCTCGAGCAGCATGTTGGCGCAGATGTCCATGCTGGGCCATTGTTCTTCCGCGTAATCGCACAGCACGGCAACTCGCATGGCAGCAGGATTCATGCGCCCGATGCAAGTGACGCTGACGATCCGCTCGCGAGCCGAGCGAAAAGTTCCAGCAGCGCGTCCATATGCGCGTCGAAGGCAAAGCGTGAAGAGCCGGCGAGCGCTCCCTGTGAAAGTCGATGGTAAACGTGGTCATTTTCCAGGCACTGCGCCATCGCGTCGCACAATCCGCGCGATGTGGGCGGATCGGCGGGGGCCGCGAATCCGTTTACGCCGGAGTCGAGCCAATCGCTCACGCCCCCGGTCGCGAATGCGGCAACGGGGATGCCGCGGGCCATCGCTTCCGGTCCCGTCTTACCGAAGGGTTCGGGCCAGAGACTCGGGAACGCGAACAGGTGGGCCGACGCGAAAAGCTGTTCCATCTCCACCGCGCCGCACCAGCCATGAAAGGTGATGCCGGCCTGTTTACGCGCGGAGTTTTCCCAATCTTCGCGGCGCGGACCTTCTCCAGCAAGATGCAGATGAACACGCCGCCGCAGTACTCGCTCCAGCCGCCGCACGGAATCGATCAGCACGGACCCGCCTTTGATCCGCTCCATGCGTCCGGCGAACAAGATGTTCAGCGGCCCGGCCGCCGGCAAGTGGCGCGGGATCGAAATCTGATCGCTCGCAGCCGCTTCATACGGTAGACCGAAAATGCGTTCCGGCGCGAGTCCATGCCTCATGTATTCGTCCTGCATCCAACGCGAGTGCGTGATGACCGCGTTGTACCGCGACAGAACCGCTAACCGGTTTCGTTCGGTCGCGTACCGCCGCAACATGGTCGCCGGGTTCAATCCGCCGCAACGCTGCGGAAAGTAGCGCACCAGGCAGGCGGGTCCGAACCGGCGCGTGCACGCCTGAATCACCGGAAACTGGGTCGTCTTCAGACCGCTGATGCAGGTTCCGTAGTAGTTGTGTACGGAGTAAGCGCTGGGCGCGAGCGTTATCAGGGCTGCCTGAAAGGCCGCGTCCACGTCTCCGTGAACGTTGATGATGTCCGGTTCGAATCGCCGCACTCGATCGATCGCGGCTCGCCGTCCCAGACGCTCAACGTCGACATCCGGGGTCGAGTCGGCAAGAATCGGCAGACGATCCGCCGGACGATCGTTCATATACACGAACTGAACCGAGTGGCCGCGCCGTTCAAGTTCGGGCAGCATCAGACTCAAGTGCTGCTCCACGCCGCCGATCTTGCGTCGCGAGAAGTTGACTACCGTGATTTTCACGCGGCCCGAGTCTCCGGTACGGCTTGGGCGTCGTCCCGCAATAGCGAGTCAATGGTGTGGGAAAGAGCAAACTGCGCCTGATAAGTTGACCGCGCGTTGGCGCTGAGTCCGGCTCGCAGGTTGCGATCTTGCAGGACCGCGCGAACCGCGGCGGTGAGTTCCTGAGCGGAAGCCGAGTTCATGATCCGCGCGGCTTCCGTATCGCGCCATTTCGGTTCACTTAAATGGCCCAGATTGGAAACCATCGGGATCCCCAGCGCCAGCGCAGCCATCGCTGTACCGCGCCGTGTCGAGATGCCGTCCGGATAGGGCTGCAGCAAGACATCGCAGGCGCTGAGGACAATTGCGACTTCTTCGGCCTCCAGCTCGCCAAAGGAACTGATGCGCCGATCGAAGTCCGAGTTCCGTGACGTGAAGGTATCGGCGAACTCGTCGCTTCCGCGGCCGGCGAGCAGCACGCGCGCATCGGTCGTTCGCAGAAGCTCTTCGAGCACGGGGAACAAAAGACAAGCCACGTCCCTGCGGAAAGTTCCGAAGTGACCGACGACCATTTGAGCGGGTCCCCCGATTGCCGCGCGCGCCCGAAGCACCTCACGAAGGTCGGGATATTCAGGAATATTGCTCGGCACCGGCGCCCACTCGAACGCATGCTGCCGGGTGAGGCACCAGGGCCGCAGGCGCGCTTCCCAGGCCGGGATGGCGACCCGCACGCGCCATGCGGCGTCCAGCAGGAGAGCCATCATCACGCGCTGAACGGCGGCCGCGGCATCCTGCTTCCACGTGCCTTCGCCAAAAGCCAGGAACGGCTCGTGAACCATCAGTTCGATCTGATCTTGATGCCTCCGCGCCCGCGTCCGGAGCCAATAGGCGAGCGGAAGGTTCAGGCTGCGCATTCCGAAACTATGCGGCGTCCACTGCACGATGACGCGGCGCGGACCGGCTGGTTCGTTCCACGCACGATCCAGAGCACGCAGACCCGCACGTCCGAAACCCTGAGCGATGCGGTGGACGCGAATCGAGCCTTCGGTATCCGTACTCTCATCCCCCCCGGTCCAGACCTGCACGGACTCTCCGCGATCCGCAAGCCCTTTTGCCACCAGAGCCGTGTAATCGGCGACGCCGCCGCGCACCGGCGGATATTCCCCCGTAAGGATGTGAATCAATGCCGCCCTCCCGCGAGCGATACCCAGAACAGATCACAGCGCACGCTTCTCGGGTTCCAGCCGCCCGCTAGCAGCGCATCGTAAAGAGGCGTCCCGGTGCGGGCGATTTCGCGCGGATTGAGTTCCTGGCCCGGCAGGCGGTGCAGCAGCGCCCGCAGCATCAGCCAGTCCGTGCTCAGCGGCGAGTAGCGGGGGTTGAAGCGGAGGTCCTCCATATCGACCCGGTTCATTCCGCCCGTGGGCTGACCGGGATAGAGCGCGACGCGTTGCATGGCGTAGTTACGAACGGCGTAGTCGGCGGCCATCGGATCGACGACGGTGGCGAGCATTTGGACCGCGAATCCCGTCACCGCAAGAGCCATCGCGAACCGCGGCCACCGCAATCCACGCAGCATCTCCGCCGCGGGAATGCACATCAGCATGACTCCGGGACTCAGGAAGCGGACGCCCCAACCATCGTCGCCGGACCAATCCCACCAACTGGAGTAAAGCGCGATTTCACCCAGCAGAACAGCGCCGAAGAAGAAGTAGTCGCGATGCTTTTTGCGTGCCGCGGCCCAGATGCCGAGGACGAGCGGCGGCGAATAGACGAGGATGCTCTTACCGGCCGAGAAGAGAATGCCGTAAAGCCCGAACAGGAACGGTTCACTGAACGGTTCGCCCGCATAGCCGGCTTCGAAGATGGTTCCCCAGCGCACGTAGTTGGCTCCGGCGTTTACCAGAATTGCGGGAATAAAACAAAGGCCGAGCAACATCGCGGTACGGAGATTGCGGCGCGGCCACCAGTGCCACAGAGCAAGCATGGCGACAGGGACCAGCGAATCGGGCCGTATCGTGATCGAGATGCTGGCCACGAGCATGCCGGGAATCACGTGTCCGCGCTTCAGCAGCAAAAAGCCCGCGAATAGAAACGTCAGAGTGAGCTGCTCGATCGAGTCCGTCCGCGAGCACGGCAGCCACACGGTGCAGAAGCCGAGCAGGATCAAAGCGCGGCGCGTGGTTGCTTCGTCGAAGCGTTCGCGCAGGTAGCTCGCAACCAGCGCCATGAAGGCCGCCGCGTTGAGCACAAACAAGAGCATGTAGACCGGCCCCTCCGCGCGAATATGCGCGACCCGGTGCAGCATTTCGGCCGCATAGAGAAAGGGCATGGCCAGGATCGAGTGGCCGATCGCGTACTTGCAGTAACTCGCGCCGAGTCCAAAGCTGTCGATGCGGGCCGAGTGCTGGAACATCATGGCCTTGGCCCATGCGATGCGATAGGAACTGTCGCCCGAATCGAGATGGCCGGCCCAGGTGATCAGATAGGCGACAGTGAACACGGCGAGCACGATGGCCGGCCGGTGGACCCAGGCCCGCTTGCTTGCGGACACCCTTGGAACGGTAGCGATCATGCTTGGTTCTCCACGGGCACGACGCGTACGGTGCGCCAGCGAAACCGGCTCAGGACCGGCCGCAGATACGGTTCAAGCGACGAGCGGAGCGCGACCGGCAACATGATGCCGGCGTATGCCGCAGCGGCGGCGCATCCCATCATGGCGATCGCTACGAAACCTTTCGCCGGTCCTAATCCACTCACAACATAAGCCCCGAATCCGACCAGAACCATCCTCCAGAACCATCCGGCGAGAGGCTTGTACAGATCGCGCTGGCGGACAGCGAGCTCCGCGCTGAGTTTGCGGCCGTTCGCGAACCCCAGAACACAGCAGGTGCTCGCGATGGAGCCGAGGACGATTCCGGCCGGCGAATGCAGCAGCAGCGCAAACAGAATGGAGAGCGCGGTGCTCAGGACTCCATCGGCAAGGCTGGTCATCGCCAGCAGCTTCTCGTGGCCGAACGCGAAAAGCGTGTAGATCGCCGTGATGTTCAGATGCCGCAGTACCATCGACAGGCTGAACAGCAGCGTCAATCCGAAGCCGCTGAAATATTTGCCGCCGACCCACCATTGAACAAACGCAGGATTCACCGCGAGGCAGACCGTCACCACCAGACCGCTGGCCAGCAGCATCGCCAGGCTCAGCGCGTTGGTGACAGACGCGAGGCGTGCGCGCGATTCCGACATACGCATCTGGCTCAGCCCCGGTTCCGCGGCGCGCATAATGTGCTGCGGCTGGTTAGAAAGCACGTTGATCAGCTTGCCGGTGCAGCTGTAGGGAACGATAGCCGCCGCGCCGAACATCTTGCCCACGATCACGGAGTCGGTTCCATAAATCAGCACTTGCGAGATCTGGCTCACGCTGATCCACATCCCGCGCGCGAGGCGCTCGCCGGCGGGCGCGGGAGATCGCAGCAGACGCCACGACGGAATCGCGTGACGCCAGCGCAGCCAAACGCGCGATGCGCAGAGAGCCGCTTCGGTGGCCTGCATCGTTGCCCATCCCAGGGCAAGCGCGGCGATCCCCGCTCCTCTGGTTATCGCAGCCACGGTTACGGCGAATCCGACCGCCCAGGCAATCAGATAGGCGGTCCCGATATAGCCCAGGTCCTGCAATCCCTCGCAGATGGCGCGTGCCGCTCGAAACGGGAACAGCACCGTGAAAGCTACTGCCGCGATCAGGGCCGCCGGACGCATTTCAGCGGCATGCGGGGTTGCGTTGCGGGTCAGAATGAACGCGAGGGAGATGGCGATTGCGCCCGCGATCGGCGTCTGCAGTACCAGCAGCCGCGCCGTCCGCGCGACCGGCCCCGCAACGACACTCTTGCGGCCCTCGGCATACGCGATTTCACGCGGAAGCAGAGCAACCACGCCGAAATCGAGCATGGTCATGTAGGTCAGGAACTGCTGCCCCAGAATCCAGACTCCATAGCGCAGCACGCCTAGCTTGCCGAGCAGGAACGGCGTTAGCCAAAGCCCGGCGCTCATGATGATCGCCTGACCGGCGAAAGCCAGCAGGACGCTATGGGCAAAGTGACGTGAGCGAGCCATCGCTATGCCGCCGCCTTGCGAGCGGCCCCATAGAGCACCGCCGTGAGCATCCAGTACGCCATGCCCATCGTGGTGTTGAACGACGGGCCCGTGAAACTCGCGCCGATCACGTTCAGGTTGATGCAGAAAATCAGCGCGGCCGCCAATTGCAGGGCTTCGCCATAGGCGTGCGAGGTTGCCATGCGCAGGATGAAGAACATCGAAAGCAGCAGTCCGGTTCCATACGCGGCCCACATGGGAACGCCGCCGTCGTACAGCCAGCCGGTCAGTTGGATCTCGGCCCATAGCGTGGGAGCGTCGTGGCGGCTCTTGTCGGCGAAGTAGTTGTCCATCATGCCCCAGCGTCCCAGCCCGGCACCGAATGGATAGGCGGTCAGCGCTTCGCCGAACGTGTACTTCCAGAACCAGCCGCGGCTCGTTTCATAGCTGCTCATCACGCCCTGATTGCCCATGTTCAGGAAGCGGTCGCGAACATTTTGGCCGCCGACGGAAACCGCCCACACGAAGGAGCCCGCGATCAGCACGGCACCCGCGCCGGCGATCCACGCGCGATTCCAAAGCCGGCCCTTACGCATGGCGAGCATCACCAGCATCAACATCCCAAACAGCGTCATGAGCGCAAGCGAGCGTACTTGAGTCAGATACAACGTCGCGATGCCTGTCGCAGCCGAACCCAGACAGACCGCGCGCAGCCATAGCGGCGTGCTGCGCAGCGATCCGAAAGCGAATCCGAGCACCGCCGCGATCGAGGCCGCGTTGGCCGCTCCACCGGGCAGATCGCTCAAACCGGGCGGGCGCATCAGCACGCGGCCATCGGGAGCGATGAACGTCATCGAACTGACCCAGTCCGCGCCGGCCGTTGCACTGAAGGCCGTGGGAAGGAAGTGATCCGGCCAATAGATCTGCAGGATGCCGACCGCCGAACCGATCGCGTTGCATACGAATATGAGCATGAGCAGGCGGACCAGGCGCTGATCGCTCCCGGCGAAATCTGCCGCCCAAAACGCGGGACAGATGATGGCGAACTGAAAGATGACTTGCGCTATACCGGCCATGGCCTGAGTGCGGGGATGCAGCAGGCTCAACGCGAGCACCATGAGGACGACCTGCATCGCGACCACGCCTGGGGCCAGCGGTAATTGGCCGCCTCGCTTGCGCCACACGAACGCGGCCAGGCTTGCGAGATACGGGGCCGCCCGAATTACGAAACGAAAGGACTGCATCCCGGGCAGCAGCAAAAGACCATTGAGCAGGAACAGCACCAGGACAAACCACTCGATCCGCCCCCAACGCAGTTTCACGCGCGGGCCTCGGAAAGCGCGGCCTTGCGACACATCGAGAGCAGCAGCGTCTCATAACGGTCAACCATTCGGGTGAGCGACAATTCGGAAGCGCGTTCCAGGCCGCGTTGGGTCCACGCCGCGCGCCATTCGGAATCCTCGAGGCCCCGCAGGATCGCGGTGGGGAACTCCGTGTCGTTCTCGATCAACACGCCGTAACGGCCGTCGTCGAGCACTTCGGAACTCCCCGCGTTTTTGGTTGCGATCACGGGCGTGCCGCTCGCCATAGCTTCCAGATAAGGCAGCCCGAAGCCTTCATACACGCTCGGCGACGCGAAGATCCAGGCGCGCCGGTATAGGTCGGCCAGCCATGCCGAAGACAGACCGCTGAAGTATTCGATCCGCTCGCGTGGCGGCCCCGGTTCGCTCACCATCCACAAACGCGCGTTGGGAACGGCGGGAAGAATCGAATCGCGGAACCAGTCCATCAGTTGCGTTCCGCGTTTGCGGCCGCCGAGCGTGCCGACGAACAGGATTGTCGGTTCGTTCATTTTGGCGGAATTGCATGGAAAAAAGACCTGCTGGTCGACACCGTTGGGGATCGTCTTTTGGATGCCGGAATAGCGCCGACAGGTGTTGCGGCTGATAGCGACCGTGTATTGTGTGCGGGCGGTGATGCGCTCCTGGATATAGACCAGGCGCTGCGCGATGCGGCGCTTGGATGACTTCGCCGTGCGCGCTTCATCGAACGCGCTGCCGTGCATAATGCGCAGCAGCGGGATCCCCCGAAGCGGCAGGAACAAGCTGTCGCCATGGGCGATGAGTACGTCAGGCCGCTCATACCGGGGCATCAGCGCGATCAGGTTCCCCAAAAAACCGCTGACCAGACGAAAGCCGAGCCCGTCGTGGATCAAGCTATCGAAGGGTAGCGGCCGGACCTCGTAATTCGCGTCGACGGGAGCGGGATCGGCGCTCCACACCGTCACTGCGTGTCCGCGCCTGCCGAGCCCGTCGGCCAGATCGTGCGCCACGCGCTCCACGCCTCCGCGCTTCACCCCAGGGACGGGTAAGCGAAAGCTGAGCATCGCGATCTTCATGCCGCGCGCGCCTGACGGAGCCTCTCGATCGATGCGACGACGCGCGCTGTCTGCCGGTCCGGATCACACAGGTGCAGCGCGCGCTCGTAACTCTGACGCCCGATGAGACGCCGCCGCTCCGGATCCCTGATCAGCGTTTCCAACGCATGGGCCACCGCTAGAGGGCTCGGTTCCAGAAGATAGCCGCTCTCAGGCGTCAGGATTTCCGCGGCTCCGCCCAACTCTGTGGTGACGACTGGAATCCGCGCGTGAAGCGCTTCGATGAACGTCAAGCCGAAAGGTTCCGGCTCCGTATTCGGCTGGCAGTAGATGTCGGAAGACTGCATTAAGGCTGGGATATTTTCCACATGTCCCAGAAGGTGGACACGCGAAGCGATCCCGGCGCGCAGTGCAATCGTCCGTACCTCGTCCACGATGCGTATCTCGTGCGGCCTTTGCGCTTCTCCCGCGACCCAGAGCACCCAGTGCGGGTTGGCATGCATCCGCGCCAGCGCTTCGATCAGCAGCCGATGTCCCTTCCAGGGTTCGAAGCGGGCCGCAATCAAAAGGGCCACGTTTGACTCCGAAGAACCCCAGCGTGTTCGTACCGCCGTTCGTTCGGCGTGCGAAATCCGGTGCGGGGACAGATCGGCTGGGGGATGCACCACGACAGCTCCCTGCCCCGCAAACACGCGCGGTGTGGAGCGTGACGTATAGGCGCTGTTCGCGATGATTAGGTCCGGCGCGGCGCGGCGCGCAAGGCGCTCCGTCCAGTGAGAACCGTTGAGCACATCGTGCTGATAGAACACGAGCGGCCTAACAGCGGCTGGACCCAGAAGTCCGAGTGTCCACGCGGAATGCACCACGGTCGCGTCAAAGCGACCCCACCGCGTGATCGCGTTGAGCATTTTGCGCGCGCGCCACACCGAAAAAGGATCACTCG
This sequence comes from Nevskia soli, assembly GCF_903970205.1. Lineage (GTDB taxonomy): Bacteria > Acidobacteriota > Terriglobia > Bryobacterales > Bryobacteraceae > Bog-113. The sequence continues at coordinate 13,013 of NZ_CAJCHS010000400.1, forward strand.
CGTGGGTTTCCCCGATGTCGTAAACCTTGCTTCCCAAAGCGCGCAAATCGGCTGCGATTCTGCCATCGAAGTTGAATGCGAACTCGTGCTCGTCATTGTGCGGCGCAGCGCCCTGCGCCTGCGCAAAGCAGCGCAACACGGTTTCTACGCCGCCGAAGAGATTTCCGCTGTGTACGTGAAGGATTCGCATTGAGCAAGCACCTGCCGATAGAATTCGGCGATCTGCGGGCCGAGCCGCTGACGATCGAAATTTTGGGCCGCGGTTTGCGCTCCGGAACGGCCGAGGAATTCGCGGCGTCCGGCGAATGCGGTAAGGTTCTCGATGGCCTCGGCGAGCGAGTCTACGTCCCCCGGTTCGGTTCCGATCGCGTCGATGCCGTCCCGAAACAACTCTTCCGCGCCACCCGATTTCGCCGCAATCACCGCACGGCCGCACGCCATGGCTTCGGCGATCACCAGACCGAACGGCTCGCGCTCGGTACTGGCATGGACGACGATATCCAGCGCGCGCATCGCTTCGGCCGGCTTGGCCGTAAATCCGGTGAAGGTGACGCGATCGTTGAGATCGAGCGAGCGTGCGCGATTGCGCAGTTCGTCCAGAGTCCACTGGCTGTTGGCCGTCCGGTAGACGGGTCCGCCGATGATGTAGCCCTGCGTGTTTGTGGCGCGCACGCGGGGATGAGCTAACGCGCGAAGAAAGGTTTCGTGACCTTTCCATCGCGCAAAGGTTCCCACCATGCCCACGCGCACGACGCCTTCCTTCGCATTCAGGTCCGCCGCCGGCCCGATGCGCGCGAAGCGCTTCAGATCAATTGCATTGAGGACGGTGCGGATGGGTAGATTCCGGCCGAAGACCTTGCGGGCGTCATGCGCGACGCTTTCCGAAACTGCGATGGCCCCCCGCACGCGCCCCGCGCTTCGTTGCAGCGCTTTCGCCATGAGGGCTCGTGAGGTGACGAAATCGTGAAGATGCCAGACCACGGGACAATCGCTCAGCCATGCGCCGAGCAGGTGCATCTTGAAACCGTGGGTGTGGATCAGGTCGGGTCGCAAGGCGCGGATCCGGCGCTTCAGTGCGGCGCCGTTAGCGACGAGTTGCGGCAAGGCTCGAACGGATGCGGCCAGCGCCGCCGAAACATCGGTTCCAAAGCTTCCGAGCTGCGCGACGCTTTCCGAAAAGCGGACGCATTCCACGCTCACACCAAGCTTTTGTGCTTCGGTGAGCAACGGCCCAAGCTCTCCGGAAATCAGATGTAATTCCCAGTCGGGCTCCGCGATTCGCAAACTGGCGAGGGAATCGAGCAGCACCCGTTCAGCGCCGCCGAGCTGCGCTCCGGGATTCAGGTAAAGAATTCGCAAGATTTCATCCTGCGGCGCGTTTGGCGGCCGAGATTTCGCGTTTGCTCGTGCGATCCGCGACACGGCCGTAGCGGGCCGTCGCGAAGTGCTGCTTGCCGGCGTTTAAGATCGTTCCCGCCATGGGTCCCAACCTCCGCAGATACCTGAAGCGTCGCGAGCGCGGCTTCGCATCAGGGTTTCTGCAACACGGGTGGGGCGTCGACGCGAACGATATCGAAATTCTTTCTTCTGTACAGCAGGATTTGGTCTGGCAGCCCGTGGTAATAACTGCCCGGTCACCGTCGCGGCCCCCTCGAAAATGTCCCCCAACATACACGTTCCACCCGGATACCCTCCCTTTCGGTCGGGCTCGGAGTGGGGCTGTACGGTCACTTTCAGCTTTGCCGAACTCTGTAACGTACTGAATCCACTGAGCGAATGACCAGGCCTGTGGCCTCGTGGTCTGGTTCTCCGACCCCGTGCGAGTTATTTACCGCAGGTCGCGGCTTCGGACGCCGGCGCATACCGCCGCCGGACATCAGAACGCGAGGCAGAAACGCGTGTTTGCCGGTCCAGGCGAAGGCCTCGCCGAGCTCTGCCAAGGTCTTGCCTTCGCCGGGCGGCGCGGTTGTAATCCCAAACGCGCGCTGTTGCGCGGCGTCTCGCGAAAGCAGTCGCAGTGTATTCACCGGGTGTCCGGACCGTGCGATCCGCTTCTTCCAGACTGTGCGTGATGAAGAAGCCGATCAGCAGTCCCGCGATCGCGCCCATCAGGAACGCCTGGGTAAATCTCGGCTGAAACGGTGTACTGGCGGGTAGCGCCCGGTCCAAAACGCGAACATTGGTGTCCCGCATGGCTGCGGCGATTCCGGTTTCCTTCACGCGCGAGAGCATCGTGTCATAGAGCGCGCGCGTCGAATCCGCTTCGCTCTTCAGAACCGCGTAATGGCCCCGCTTATCTCCCTCTTCAAGAACCGCTGCCCGCTGCGTCTGATAGCTTTCGGCCAACATAGCCTCGCGGCGGCGCGATTCTTCGTACTCGCTTCGAATGCGTCCGGCGGCATCGGCGATCTGCAATCGAATGGCGGAAGCGACGGATTCGATCTGCGCATCCAGCCGTTCCACCTTCGGGTGATCCGCGGTGTAAATGACGCTCAGTTCGGCGCGCTGGCGCTGCAGGTCCGCAAGCTTCTCCTGGCCGCTCTTGATCGCGGGATCGTTCAGGACGGACGCGAGATCCGGTGCGCCGGTTCGGCTGACGGCCTCGGATCGAGCTTGTTTTTGAACGCGATCGGCCTCTGCGCGGGACAAGGCGTCTTGAATCTGCCGCAATCGCTCCTCGGTAACGCTCGATTGGTCGGGCGTGAGGATAATACCGGATTCGCGCGAATAGCTTTGCAAAGCCGTGTTAGCGGCTTCCAGCCGCGTGCGCAGTTCATCGATCGCGACGCGTAGACGCGCGGTGAGAAGGCCCGACGCCTGCTCGCCCGCCTCAAGATGGCGCGCAATATACGCGTCGGCGACCCCGTTCACGTAATCCGACGCGATCCGAGGGTCGCGCGCGTCCGCGTCGATTTCTATAATGCGGGTCTGCCCCGCCGTGTGAACGCTCAAAGACCGCGCCACGTCGTCGGTGACCCGATTGGCGACCCCGGCGCCGACCCCGGCGCCAACCCGATTCAGCCGCACGCGCGCGCTTCCCGCCACCTCGGCACTCTGAATGATCTGAATCTGC
>NZ_CAJCHS010000401.1 GCF_903970205.1 Nevskia soli
CGTTTGCAATCCATGCACATCAGCCCGTGAGCGCCGCGCCGGAAAAATGCGCGCTCGCCTTCTTCATCGAGCGAGACGCCGCAGCTCAGGCAGACGTGCAGTTCCGGAAGCATTCCGGCCAGTTTCACGGCCCAGAGAGTGAAGTACGTGACGCCGCGCCACACGGCGCCAGGACTACCCGCGCGAATGTGCTCCAGCACGGACGTGATCAGGCGAAAAAACTTGTCGTTCGGCTCATGCGCGGGGAGGATTTGTTCCGAAATCTCCGCCAGGTAATCGAGCGAAATGCCGGCGGCGTAATCTGACAAAACGGCAAACTGGCTCTGCACAATATCGCAGGAATCGAGGTTGACCAATTCGCGGTTCTCCCGCTCGAAATACGCCATTCTCACTTGGGACAGCCGCTCGAGACCCGAGCCGAAGCCGTTTTTCTGACGCCGCGCGCGCTTGGCGACGCCTCGCAGTTTGCCGGCATCCCGCGTAAAGAAGCTTACGATCAGATCCGACTCTTTTAGTGGATAGGTTTGCAAAACGAAAGCTTCGCTCACACGAGCGGGCATAAGGCGCCACTGTGACGGAAATCTCAGGTTAGCATAGGGCTCTGGCGTACATCAGACAGCAATGTTTCTTGAGGGCGCCGTCCAGCACGCGAACGGGCCCGGCCGCGCTGTCGCGATTCGGGCTGTCCTCGAATAGCCCGCCGCCCACGAACCGCATCTTCAACCTTGCGAGCGCGACTACGGTTTCTCAGCAGCCGGCTGCTTGAAAGGCGGCGGGGACCCGCCCTTCACTAGCTCGCTCTTGCCTATGCGCTGCCCTCTCGGAAGGCGGCTACTCCAGCCTCCGTCACTTGGACCCACTTCGGGTTAGGCGAGGCTTCGGTGTCATAGTTATCGTGCCAGTTCCACCACTTATACGGCGGGGTTTGCGGGTAGCCCTCCGGCGAGTCCTCCCAGGTCTCCTGACGGCCGAGCGGCGTGAGATCGAGGTAAGTCCAGGTGCTCCCCATCGCCTCGTCGCCACGGTTGTTGATGAAGTAGGTGCGGAACACGCGCTCACCGTCGCGGAAGAACACGTTGTGGCCGTGCCATTGATCGACGCCAAAGTCCGCGTCGAAGCTATCGGTGATGGTGTACCAGGGTATCTTCTCCCAGCCCATCCGCGCCTTCAGGCGCGCGATGTCCGCCTGCGGTGCGCGTGAGGCGAAGACGAGGGTGGTGTCGCGGGCGTTCAGATGGGCCAGGTGGGCGATCTGATCGGCGCCGAAGGAGCAGCCGCGACAAGCGTGGTCGGGCCAACCGAACACCCCGGGTTCGAAGAACGCGCGATAAACGATCAACTGCGGCCGGCCTTCGAACAAATCGAGCAGGCTTACCTTGCCCTTCGGTCCCTCGAATTCGTACTTCTTGTCCACAGCGACCCAAGGCATCCGCCGGCGTTCGGCGGCCAGCGCATCACGCGAGCGGGTCACAGCCTTCTCCTTGACAAGGAGCTGCCGGCGGGCCGCCTCCCACTCCTCCGGAGACACGACTGGGGGTGTATTCATCACGAGACGCCCTTTGTCGGATCCATTGTCTTTCTCTTTGCTTGTTGCCATGTTCGTCCTCCTCTCCGAAATAGACCGGCATAAGTAACTACGAAAATCCCTTTCAACTTACCGGTAAACGCCGCCAGAATTCCCCCCGTGGATGTGGCTCCGGCGACCATTACCGCTGTTCTTGCGATACATACTGGGCACACCGCGTAAGTCTCCTTTTTGAATCTTTAACCCGCCTTCGGGCGCTTCCTCAATCGTGCGGGGGCTAAAGGAGCACGGGCAGGTTTGGCTTCAGCGTCTTCTTTGATGCGCAGCAAGGAACTCGCCCACAACGCTTCAAACGGACCTACCCAGCGCTCATAAATTTGACGGATGGGCAATACGTTCAGTGAGTTGATCCGCTGGCGGCGCTCTTCACGGGTATGAATTAGAGAGGCTTCGCGGAGTACGTCGATATGTTTCATCACACCGAACCGGCTCAGGTGCGGAAAAGCCTCGACGATCTCGGTGGTGGTTCGAGGGCCGTGGCGCAAGAGGTCGAGAATCGATCGCCTGGTTTTGTCTGAGAGGGCTTTCCACACGGCATCCAGCTCGTCTTCGGGCGCGTCAACTCCGCTCTCAACGCGCATGCGTGGAGCAGTCCTCGGCGACTTTGTCCAGCAGGTATTTCCAGCCGGTGGGCACGCCCGATCGGTGCGCCGGATCGATTAAGCCGATCGCGCGGTGACGGAAGTCCACATGGGTTCCACCCGGCCGCTCTTCGAGTTTCACTTCGATATGGTTCACCGCCGGGTAAGACATGAAAAAAGGGCCGCTCAGTTCCAGCAGCACGGGCGGCTTGATGACCTGCACGTGGCCCCAGAAATGGCCGATGCCGTTGCCCCGATCGCGGAACCACCGGCCGCCCGGCCACGGCTCCATCTTCATCTGCATCGATTCGCCCTGGGGGTTGGTGAAACTTTCGCCGAGCTGGCGCAGGACGCTCTGAAAGACGACTGCAATATCGGCGTCGATGTCCACGCTCTGGGTGGTGTTCAGGATTAAATCGTCAACAGTCACGCCGTCTCCTACGTGACCATATGGTAACGTTTCCGAATGGTAACGTCAACCGGAATTTACGTTCGCCGCGCGAAGATCCCCGCGAACGCCCCACGCGCGCTGTAAAAGACCAGGGACCAGAGAACGATCACCAGGATTGCCATCGGCAATCCGCTAGGCGCCATTAGCAGGTGGAAGAAGAAGATATTGGCGATTACCGGGGCCAGCAGTGTGAGCGCGAGCGGGACGTAGAAGTTCACCAGCAGCAGGATTCCGGGAATGAGTTGCAGCAGGAAGATTACGACCACATAGTGCGACTCGATGAGCGCGGTCAGAAACTGGCCGGCGACTCCCGGCGGTATGGGTCCGGGCAGGAAATGCAGGAAGCCGTTCAGTCCGAAAACCAGAAAGATCAGACCGAGCAGGTAACGCGCGATTAGTGAGGCAATTCTCATAGGTCTCCTCTTAACGGGTGAGATGGGACTTACAAATCGAGGACGGACTTACGTGTTAGAGCTCGATTATGGCTCCCGAGTCACCGCCTCGGGTACTTCGGCGACCTGCACAAGGCTGTTTTTGCGGCCGTACGCGAAATAGATCACTAAGCCGATAGCCAGCCAGATAATAAGGCGCGCCCAGTTGATCCAGCCCAGCTTATACATCATGTAGCCGTTGAATACGATGCCGAGTATCGGAACTACGGGCATCAATGGGGTTCGAAACGGGCGCGGTTGAGCGGGGTTCGTCCGGCGCAGAACCATGATCGCGATGCAAACAATCACAAATGCCAAAAGCGTCCCGATGTTGACCATCTTGCCGATATCGTCAATCGGCGTGATTGCGCCGACGATTGCGGCAAGCAGGCCTACCAAAATCGTGTTCTTGTAGGGTGTCCGGAACTTAGGATGAATCGCGGCGAAGAACTTACGGGGCAGTAAACCGTCCTTCGCCATTGCGTAGAGTACCCGGGTCTGGCCCAGTAACATGACCAGCATGACGCTGGTCAGTCCGGCAAGCGCGCCGGCGGTGATGATGTTCGAGGCCCATCCGAGGTTGCGGTCGAGGAACGCGCGGGCAATGGGCGCTTCGATATTGACTTCGCGCCAGGGGACCATTCCGGTGAGCACGCCCGCAACTCCGATATAGAGCAGCGTACACACTCCGAGCGAGGCGATAATCGCGATGGGTAAGTCACGTTGGGGATTTTTGGCTTCCTGCGCGGTGGTCGATACGGCGTCAAATCCGATGTACGCGAAGAAAATGTAAGCGGCGCCAAGGCTAATTCCGGAGAAGCCGTACGGCGCGAACGTCGACCAGTCATGCCCCCAGTTCGATGGGTGGATGTATTGCGAACCCAGGGCGAGAACGAAGAGAACGACGCTGACTTTCACAACCACGATGCCGGCGTTGAAGTTGGCGCTCTCCTTGATGCCGATTACAAGGATGGCCGTGATGATCAGGGCGATCAGGAATGCCGGAAGGTTGAACCCAATGTCGATTCCGAACCAGTGCGGCGCATTGAGTAACTGGTGCGCGCGGACGAGAATGTCAGCGGACGGAGCGCTCTTGATAACGTCCAGGTGCTGGAGAAACTCCTGCGTTCCGGGTAATATCGACGGGAAGTTCACCATCGTCTGCTGCCGGGCGACCTGGTCGATGGCAGCGCGCAGGCCGGTCCAATGGTCATAAGCCAGCCATAACGGAATCTTCAAATGAAAGATGCGCAGTAACTCGATAAAGTGATTCGACCATCCGGAGGAAACCGTGCTCGCGCCCATGGCGTACTCAAGGGTCAAGTCCCAACCGATAATCCATGCGACAAGTTCGCCAAGAGTTGCGTACGCATAAGTGTAGGCGCTTCCGGCGAGAGGGATCATCGCGGCGAACTCGGCATAGCAGAGACCTGCGAACGCACAGCCCAGGCCGGAAAGTACGAACGACAACATTAACCCGGGACCGGCGTAGTGCGCGCCCAGTCCGGACAGGACAAAGATGCCGGCGCCGATAACGGCTCCGATCCCGAGGGCGGTTAGCGAGAATACGCCCAGCGACCGCTGCAGGCCGTGCCGACTTTCGTGCTCTGCCTCGGCAATTAGCGAAGGTAGAGACTTCTTAGCGAAAAGATTCATATTGGAATGCCTTCCTTTTTCCGCCTTAAGTAGTAAACAGGTACGCCGAGCAGGACGATGACGAGCCCGGGCAATGCGAATCTCGGTTTATAGAACAGCAAGAGTACGTCGATGACGGCCGCGGCAGCTATGTAGAGAGCCGGTAACACAGGATAGCCGATGGCGCGATACGGACGCTCCATGTCCGGTCGCTTGCGGCGCAGCACGAACAGCCCCGCGATCGTCAGAATATAGAACAGCAGCACTGCAAAGATCACGTAATCCAACAGATCGCTATATTGGCCGCTCAAGGTCAGCAAGATCGTCCAGATGCCCTGGATCACCAGAGCGAATACCGGCGTGTGATGCAGCGGGTCAACGCGCGCCGCACGCTCAAAGAAGAGTCCGTCGAGCGCCATGGTGTAGTAGACGCGCGCTCCCGATAGGATCAGGCCGTTAATACACCCAAAGGTCGAGATCATGATTGCGCCCGCGACCAGTTTGACGGCGATCGGTCCGAGGACTGCGCCGGCAGCCGCCGTGGCGACGCGATCTTCAGGGGCGTGCTGGATCTGCGCCAAGGGCAGCACATATAGATATACGAAGTTACAGGCCAGATAGAGTACCGAGACGACGGTCACTCCGAACACAAGCGAGAGCGGTAGATTGCGCCGCGGGTTGCGGATCTCACCGGCGGTGAACGTTACGTTGTTCCACGCGTCGGACGAGAACAGGGCGCCAACCATGGCTACGCCGACTAGCTTGACGGTGGTGAGTGTCCATGAAGAGTTACGCCAGAAATCGGTGAAATTCTCCTTGGCTGCGGGATGCTGTCCGAACGAGAAGCCAATGACGATTAGCGCCAGCAGCGCCGCGGTTTTCGCGAACGTGAAGACGTTCTGCACCATCGCCCCTTCGCGCACGCCGCGCGTGTTCACCCAAGTCAAGAGCGCTACAGCGGCGATGGCCACGAGCTGTTGGGTAGTCAAGCCGATGTGCCCGGAACCAATCAAGTAGTTGCTCGCGGATACTCCCGGGAAGAAGACGCCGGTGTACTTCGCAAACGCAACGGCGACCGCGGCGATGGTGCCGGTCTGAATGACGAGGAACATTGTCCAGCCGAAGAGGAAGCCGCTCAAGGGTCCGAACGATTCGCGCAGATAGACATACTGGCCGCCCGCTTTAGGCATCATCGCCGCGAGTTCACCATAGCTCAACGCGGCGAACAGAGTCATCAGGGCAGTGATCAGCCAAACGAGGATTAGCAGTCCTGGGGATTGCACCTGGCGCGAAATGTCGGCCGAGACGATGAAAATGCCGGAGCCGATCATCGAGCCGATGACCAGAGTGGTGGCGTCGAGGAGACCCAGGCCTTTGACGAGCCCGGCTCGGGAACTTACTGGCGCGTCCGTTGTAGCCATAGTTCCATTCGTTGGCGGAGTGAGGATTGGTCTAACTTATCGGGCAGGAGTGCGGCGATTACGGCGACGGAGTCGGCGCCCCGATCGAGGACTTCGCGGGCGCGGTCGAGAGTGATTCCGCCGATTGCCACCAGCGGTTTCGTTGTTGCAGATCGGGCTTCGCGGAGTTGCTTGAGACCTACCGTGGGGTCGGGCCGATCTTTACTCAAGGTGCTGAAAATAGGGCCGAAAGCCAGATAGTCGACCGGCTGGTTGGCTGCCGCGGTGAGTTGCTCGATGTTGTGGGTTGAGAACCCTACCTTCACTTCGGGCCCGAGGACTTTGCGGCTGTCGATCGGCGATAGATCGTCCTGTCCGACATGGAGGCCGGCGCCCAAGAGCTTCGCGAAATCGGCGCGGTCATTCACGATGAAGGTAGATTTAAAGCGGTCGCAGTGGGCCGCGATATTGCCTGCCTGCAGGTACGCGGCTCGCGTCCAATGCGGCTTGTGGCGGAGCTGCAGGATTTCCGCTCCGGCCGTAAGCCATGTTTCCGCGACAGCCGCCCAGTCCGAGCAGCCGCGCTGCTGGAGGGCTGCGGTGTCGAGGATCGGGTATAAGCGCGGGAGATTCACCGATGCGTCATGATAGCGTGACGCGCGGTGCGAAGTCGAACCCTACGCCGGGCCGGCAGCCCGTGGTGTAGTCGAAAAACACGCTGGCTCACGCGCGCGGCTCCCTCGAAAATGCCCCCAACATACACCGTTCCACCAGGATAGGGTCCAACGCGGCTTCCAGCGCAGGACCCTCCCTTTCGGTCGGGCTCGGAGTGGGGCTGTACGGTGCCTTTTCATCCTTGGTTGTGAACCGACGGAGCGGTTATTATCGCGGGCTGCTAGACCGGGAAACGCTTGGTGACGACTGGTTTCGGCTGGCCGGTGCGATGCGGGGTCAGTAAGACGTTCAGTTCCAGTTCCGGGATCTTAGGACCCGCGCGGACCACCAATTTCTTCGTCCCGGAGTCTGTCACCACGTCGAATACGGCGTGGTGCGGCGAGAGGATCTCACAGGATAGCGACCAATCGCCCTTGCGTAGCTCGGCCGTCTGGCCGCTGAAAATGATATCCGCATCGGTCATCATTCCCCACAGCGCGTCGACCGGCTGCGTCGCGAGAATCGAATCCTGAATCAGCAGCGCTTGCTTCTGTGCGATGCCGACCCGGCGCGTCCACTGTTTGAGCTTCGCCGGATACGCCTTGCTGAGATCGATCTCCACCCATCGCAGATCCGGGTCCGTTTCATGGAGCATGAGCCGCGCTTCCGCGCGCTGGTCCTGATTCGCACCATCGATCAGGACGGTGTTGTGAGACTGGGTGCTCGTCTTGAAATAGGTGAATCGCTTGGGACCGAAGTAGCCGGGTTCGTTGTAATCGTCGGGGCCGGGATCGAAGGCCCAGCGCGTTCCGCCGGCATCGAAAACGAATGAGCCCAGGTCCAGATGCGTGTGGTTGGCCTTGTTGTCGCCGCCCTTCACGCCGGCGAAGAGCGCGTTGGGGTCGTCCCACGCAGATCGCAGAAACGCCGTCTGAATGCCGGTAAACAGGGCGTCGAGGGGCCAGTCTTCCGTGTGGGGCGTGCGGGCGTCTTTATCGAACCAGACCAGGTCGAGCGGATCAGCGTGGGGTTCGTGGTCGGCGTCTCGCTGCTCCGCCCATGCGTAGACGGGCTGATTGAACCGGCGCGCGAGCCAGAACATTTCAGGCGCGGTACCAGGATCGTCGGCGGCATCGCCGAAGTTGAAGGTTTTGTTCGAGGGTCCGATGAAGTAAACGCGGAAGCGGCCGGTGCGCTCGAAGCCGCGCGAAGAAGCCAGGCCGGCGTCGGTACCCGTCGCGCTTTCGAGCGATGCAATGAAGGACACGATGTAACGCGTCGCGTAATTCCAGTAAGCCGGGCCCTCAGGCCATCCGCCGTCCGTGCCGTACGTGACCAGCGCGCGGGGCAGCGACTCGAGAGCGCTGCGCAGGATGGTCCGGGCGCGGTCCGGTTCTTCCGCCGCGACGGCAAGCGCGCCGATGCCCGCGCCGCTATTGCAGACCAGATTCCAGTTATGGTTCGCGGCGACCCACGAGGCATTCTCTTTGTATTGCGCGATGGCTGGATCGAGACCTTTCACGGCCAGGGTGCCGCGGATCCAGTCACGATCCGTCTGGCTCAGCGCGGGATAGAGCCAGTCATAGCCGATCGCGAACGCGTGCGTCATCTCCGCGACATCCAGAAAGTGAGTGGGATTCCAATCGGGGAACAGCGCGGCGGCGCGGAGTTCTTTCAGCGCGCGATCGAGAAACTCGGGGCGGCTTTCGAGGCGGTAGAGCAGGGCGAGCAGGTAGATACGATCGAGCACGCGCCGGCTCTGCGCGATCAAACGCGGGCCGATGAGCTTGTATTCCGACGGCGGCGCAGTCTGGAGTTTCTCCGCGTCGCGAAGGAGGCCCTCATGCAGTTTGCGCGCGAGCGGCACGTCATGCACCAGAGCGTGAACCCGCTGCAAATCGGAATCGAGGAGGATCAGGCGCGGGTGGGATGTGTTCAGGTTTTCGAGCGGGTCGCCGAGGGCGCGAGCGGTCTGCGGGAAGACGGCGCCGACGGCCGCAAGCTGCGCCAGCAGGAAACGTCGAGTCATGATCTTGGAACTGGCGTAAGCGCCGGGCATGGCGGCGGAGACGATTATGCGGCGCCGCGGCGGCGGGTCCGCACTTCTTCCTTTTCGCGCCCCTTTTCGTCCTCGGCGTACTTGCGCAACTGAACGGGAGATGGCGCCACGATCAACTTTTCCATGTCTTCGCCGGAGGTGATCAGGTATTCGAGATGACGTTTGGCGAGTCGCGCGCACCAGGGGTCCGTTACTGAAACGCCGAGGTCTTTGGCTGTTTGGAACACTACGGGAAGGGGTAACGCAATTGTTTTTTCCTGTGGGGGCGCTGAGGCGTCCGCTTCCGTCGCGGGGGTCAGGATGAACTTGACGTCAATGGTGTCGCTATGGCGAATGGAGATCGCGGTCTGCAGCCATTTGAACCAAACCAGCCACGTTTCACCGAACGGATCGGGGCCGCAGCGGAACTCTCTGAAATTCTCCATCCCCCGTTATCTTAACCTTACATTTGATGCCTAACTCGGGAACCGGCCGTTACCGGCGTGAGATTGAGATCGGTTGCGAGATCGCCCGCAATGCGGGAAGGACCGCAATGGAGTATCGCAGCAAGGGCGTGGGAGTGGAGTCGAAGAGCGACGACTCGCCGGTGACGATCGCCGATCGCGAATGCGAGAAGTTGATTGTCGCGGCGCTGCGCCACGCGTTCCCGGATGACGGACTTCTGGGCGAAGAGGGCGCTGCCCATGAGAGCGCCAGCGGGCGGCGATGGATCATCGATCCCATCGATGGGACGCGAGATTTCATCCGTGGCACCCGGGCGTGGAGCGTGCTGATCGGTCTTGAGGACCACGATGCGGTGGTCGCGGGCTTCGCGTACTTCCCCTCGTACGACGAACTGTTCTATGCGGCAAAGGACGCGGGCGCGTGGTGGGTTACGGGTCCGAACGCCGAGCCGGTGCGGATTCACGCAGCCACCGCAAATAAGCTAAGCGACGCGTTGGTGTGCGTCAACGGGTTGAGTTACATGCACCGTTACCCGTTCGGCGAAGATTTGGTCGAGTGGATGGCGGGGACGTGGACGGTGCGCAGCATGGGCGGTTGCGTGGACGCCATGCTGGTGGCCAGCGGGCGCGCGGATGTGTGGCTGGAAGCGCAAGCCAAGCCGTGGGATCTGGCGCCGCTAAAGATCATCGCGGAGGAAGCGGGCGCGGTGACGTTCGACTTCGCGGGGCGCGAGACGATCTATGGAGGCAACTTCGTGATCACCGTGCCGGCGCTGGCGGACGAACTCAAGCGGTTCGTTGGGAAACGCGAGGAGGCGGCGTGAGCACGACAGCGGTCGCCGAACTAACGGGCATTCGTCAGTTCAGCGTTCTCGAGCGGCGGGTAGAGGACCCCGGGCCGGGTGAAGTGCAGGTGCGGGTCGCGGCCGTCGGCGTGTGCGGGTCGGATCTGCATTCCTACTCTGAGGGTTCGGTCGGCGATCAGACCTGCAAGTACCCGATGGTCTTGGGGCATGAACCGTCGGGGGTGGTCGTTCGGGTGGGGGCGGGCGTAACCGGGTGGGCGCCGGGCGATGAGGCGGCGCTGGAACCGGCGATGTATTGCTACCACTGCGAGTTCTGCACGAGCGGTCATCACAACGTCTGCTCGAATATCCGCTTCATGAGTTCGACGGAGGATGCGGGATTCTTTCGCGAACGCTTGAATGTGCCGGCGCGGAATCTGCTGCCGCTGAGCCGTGGGATCGGGCTGCGCGAGGCGACGCTGATCGAGCCGATGGCGATCGTGCTGCATTCGCTGAAGTTCGTTGCGCCGCAGCTGGGCGATAAGGTGGTCGTTTTCGGGGCTGGGCCGATCGGGTTGCTGACCGTTGTGGCGCTTCGGCTGGCGGGCGTCGCGCGGATCTTCACGGTGGAACCGGTCGCGCATCGGCGCGAGATGGCGCTCGCATTGGGCGCGGATGCCGCGATGGACCCGTCCAATGCGGATGTGGCGCACGAGATTCGCGGGGAGACCGGCGGGCGCGGGGTCGACGTGGCGTACGACTGCGCGGCCAAGGGCGAGACGACGAACCAGGCG
>NZ_CAJCHS010000402.1 GCF_903970205.1 Nevskia soli
GACCCCGGACCGAAAGTGTTGGAAGAGATGCGCTTCGCTCCCGGCATCACATACTTGGCCAGATGCGCGAGCACATAGTATTCGACATTCGGCGTGATTGTCGATCCGTTGATCGTCACCACGCCGCGGCAGTTGGTGCAGCCGCCGTTTTGCGGCCCGGAGTTCTGGTTCAGAACCAGGTTCCAGAGCAACACGCTCCGCGCCCAGTTGCGAGTCGCGCCGACTAATAGGTTCGACGTGTTCCACACCAGGTCGCCGCTGAAGCTCGAACCCACCGTGCCCGAGCACTCGGTGAACCAGATTCCTTTGTTGGGGTACGCCGCCTCAACCGTACTCTGGCTGCTGACGTCACCCGCATAACAATGGAATGCAGTACCCGCCAGGTAGGGCGCGGCGCTGCCGGCGAGTAAGGTTGTTGGATACGTTGTGTCGTTCCAGTTATGTTCGTAGCCGATGATGGCCGTATTGATTCCGGAACTAACGAAAGCCGGCGCAAGATAGTTGGCGACGAAGTTAGCCTCGTCCGGCGCGCTCAACAGGGCTGTTGGATAACTCGTGTTACTGTTCTCCGGCTCGTTCTGGGGAGCGACCGCATAGATAGGAATGCCCGCCGCGTTATAAGCCTGTACGAACTTGACGAAGTAACCGGCCAGCGGACTGAACATCGCCGTGTTGACGTTGCCGCCGTTCATCGTGCCGGTGGTCTTCATCCATGCCGGCGGGCTCCACGGTTCCGCGATGATCTTGAGCGTCGGATTGATCGCCAGCGCCTGCTTCAGTAGCGGAATCAGGTAAGCCTGATCGTGCGCAATGGAGAAATGCGTAAGCTGCGGATCGGTTTGGCCGGCGGGCATGTCGTCGTAGCTATAGTTGCCGGACTGGGAAAAGTCGCTCGCGCCTATCGGCTGCCGCAAGAAGCTCAACCCGATGCCCGCGTGCGGATCGAACAGCTGCTGCAGGAATGCGGTCTGCTGTGTGGCGTTTAGTTGATTGGCGATTAGCCAGGCGGACGAGTCGGTGAGCGCCGCGCCGAAACCGTCCATGGTCTGGTACGTCGTCGTCGCGTCGACCGTGATGCCGTTCGCGGCCTGACCGGCTGAGAAAGTGAGCGCGGGCTGGGATTGCATCAATTTCGATTGGTCGCCGTCGGTTTCAACCACGGTCACCTGCTGCGCAGTCAGTAGTGTCATCGCGCTAGCGACAAGGCCGGCACAGAGCGAGAGCATCGCACTAATACTATATCGGGGACGCGGCGGACTTTTGGCACCAGCTTGACAACCAAGACCGCGCTGATAGGCTTAGCACACGGAAGTGCATCTCACTCCCGAATTGGTGGGTGAGATTTAACGGAAGATCCAAGTCTGATTCGTCCAGGGACCGCCTGTGAAGTATCCGCCAAAAAGCACTAAGCCTCCGACGGTAGGGTTATCTTCCATTGCCGCCCCGTATCGTCCAGCAGGTGTAATGGGGGTTTGTACTTGACTCCACGTAATGCCGTTCCACGTCCATGTGTCACTCAGGGCCTGGCCGCCCACCGCATTGTAACCACCGAATAAGACGACTTCGCCGATGTTCGCATCATAGGCCAAAGAGGAGTTTGTACGCTTCGGGGGCGACGTCGCCGGCAACTGGTGGGTCCAAGTGATTCCGTTCCATGTCCATGTATCGTCGAAGAAGCTTGCTCCGCCATCTTCGCCGCCGAAGATGACGACCTGCCTGGTGGCGGCGTCGTAAGTCAGGGTCGTTCCTCGAGGCGAAGGGCTCGTCGCGGGAAACTCCTCAACCCAGATTCTTGCATCCCCGTGCCAGACCCAGGTGTCCCCGAAGAAACTAGTAGGGCCGTAGCCGCCGAAGAGCACTACTGTCCCGGCGGCGCCGTCAAATGCCATCTGTTCGCTGTTGAACGAACGCGCCGGCGGAGAGATGGGCGGAAATTGTTGCGTCCACGTCGAACCATCCCATGTCCATGTGTCGTTCAGGTCAGATCCTTGTTGGTCGGCGTTGGTCGGCGCCGCCGAAGAGTACGGCAGTCTTAGTCACCGGATCGTAAGCGAAACCTGCGCCCGAACGGGGCGACGGCGACGTGGCAGGATACACCTGCGTCCAACCGGCCGTCCGAGTAAAAAGCCACGTATCGCCGAATACCATCGCGCCGTTATTGACGCCGCCCCCAAAGAGAACGGTCGATCCGGTAGCGGCATCGTAGGTCATCGAGCTGTCACTCCGGATCGAAGGTAACCCCACGAGCGAAGGCTTAACCCAGTTGAGACTTTGCGCCCCTGCCGAACTAGCTCCTACGAAACCGATCAAAAGCGCAGTCCAGCCAAGTCTGATTCGTACTTGCCGCAACCCGTTAGTGGGTCAGATAGAGAACTGACCCACTAACGACGCTTCAACTAAGGTCTAAACGAGTCCGCGAAGGCCTGCCCGTTCGGCGTTCCTACCCCAGTCACGTTATCCCATCCGGTTGCCGTCTGCAGCGCCCCGGGAGCCGTGCAAAGGGTTCCATATCCATCCGTAACAGCCGTACAATCGGTGCCGAACGAGATGATATAGACGGTATCCTGATAGTCGGGATAGTCCCAGATCGCGCTGTAGAACTTACTCGGCGTGGCGCCGCCCATCACCGCTGACGCCGTGTAACCAGTGTTCGATCCGCTAGAGGTAGCAATTACTGCCCTCACATTGCCCGGGCCGCCCGCGGGAACGACATCCGTAATGGTTCCCGCCGGCATGGTGTAGACGTAAGTCGCGGCCTGGCCTAAAGCAACGCCGGCTTCCTCATTGGCGATCGCCCATAATCCGGAGAACATCGGAGTAGCGACGCTGGTTCCGCCGTAGACTTGCCAGACTTGAACTGGGTACGAAAACGGTTCACTGATCAGAATCGCAACTCCGGTGTAAGGATCGCCGACCCATGAGATATCCGGAAGTTGCCGCGTCGTCCCTGGTAAACCGGCCTGAAACGACGGTTGGGGAAACACCGCGCTGGGACCCCCGCCGGAGCCGTACTCGAAGCCGAATGCCAGCGGCGGATTGAAAACCTCGCCCTCAGATACCGCGAGCGTAAAATTGCTTCCCCAGCCGACCTGCCAGCTGATGTTGTTAGCGGAATCCAGCGCTACCGAAACCCCGCCGACCGCGGTGGCATAGGTTCCGTCGGCCGGAGCCGAAACTGATGGAGCAACACCTTCGACGCTAAAGTCGCCCTCATCGCTGGAGGCAAAGTTCGCCGCGATACCCGCCACAGCAGCCATCTCATTGATCAGGTTCTCGCTTTGCAAAGTCGAAGTCGGCGTCTCCGATTCGATTGAGCCATAACTGCCGGAAATGACGGTACCAAGGCCATAGATGACGATGTAGGACTCCGCTTCGTCTACATCCTCGAAACTGGCGGAGGGTGGCACTACCAGGTCGATGTTAGCCCCCGGCGCTATCGCGTGGGCCCATTCCACATCTATATTGATCTCCGGATCAGGAGCCGCACAGCTGGATACGGTAGGCACATCGGTGATCGTGAAGTTCGACGAGTTCAACTGCGGCAATCCGAACATCGTCGAGAAGCCGTTCGCATCCGACTGGATGGTTGGAGACCCGCACCAGTCAATGATCGCGATGGATTGACCCGCTCCGTTGTATCCCTCGTTATAGAGTCCGGTTAGGTTGTAGGCGGTGTAGATTTCCGGGGGCGTATAACCGCAACCTGGATTGGGGTTGGCGTAAGTTCCAGCATATCCATTGCCTTTATAGACGACTTTCGGATAGTCACCGTCGCTGGTGTAAGTCTGCGTCTCGACTCCGGTGAAGCAATTGGAAACAAAGAAATCAGCCGAGTTAGCTCCTGCGGGGGCGGCGGGGGCCGGGGGCGCGCCGGGAGGACTGGACGGACGCGCTACCAGCGGATGCACATATCCGCCATTGTCAAGTCCTGCAACCGCGCGCACCAGACCGGCAGCCGCGCCCTCGACATACGGGTCGCTCGCAGGCGCACGGTACGTAGCGCCTCGGACGCTGTAGTTGTTTAGCTGCACCTGGAACGCTTTCTCGACGGCGCCGACCGTACCCTGAGCCCGCACAAACAAGTTACCGGGGCCGACAGTGACGATCGACAGATTGTGAGACGTGAAGAACTGCCGCACCGTCGCCGCTTCGTCCGCCGAAGGGGCGAATTGGGCAATCAGATCCGCCGGTTTGAGCCAATGGCGGTAGTTCGGCGAAGACGGGTTGTAGAGCTGCGCGGCTAAGGCGTCAAGTTGGCTGCGGTTGTGAATGTTCAGCCAGATGCTCACATCGATCGTTGCCGTGGGGTCCGCCGGGCCGAGATTCTTGGCGGTTGCGACATATGGAGGCGTCGTGTTCGGGACCCGTTGTCCGGTGGCGGCACTAATTGGTAAAACGGCCGTGGCGATCAGGCCGAAACAAGTCAAAGAACGCCGGAGCGGCATAAACCCGCCGGAGCGTCCCATTTTCTGGAGCGTTTCGCGATTTTCGATGATCAATTTGCCCTCCTCGGCTTCCCAAACGGTAACGAAATATCCGTCCAGCGGAAATCGTCCCATTTTGGAGCCAAGATGCCGGGATTATATCCCAATCGCAATACAATTCTTCGCCCTTTTTTATTGCATCTCCCTGATTTTTCGATCGGCATCCACGCCGCTTGTGATACTTCTGACGAGCCGGTAATTTTCTCGCAGCTCGCGCCGGTAGGCTCCCGCGTCTTCTCCGCGATCGCTCGCTTCGCGGCGGATCGATTCTTCCGCCGCGATCAAGCCCGGCCACGGCTGGCCGCCGATCGCAGCAAGGAACTCGCTATCGTAACTGAATCCGAACAGAGCCACCGAAGATACGGCCGCCGAGTACCCAGGGTGCAGACCGAATTGCTCAAACGGAAAACTGGCCGCCCAGTCGGTATGGAATCCGATGCGCATATTCTCCGGATTCACCGAAACCTGGGCGTGCGTGACACAGTTTGCCTCTTCGATCGCATAGCGCCCGCGGAGGTAGTCAACCAGCAGCCGCCCCGAGCGGATTTGCGCCGCTTCGAGCGCCTCTCCGGTCTGCGTTTCGAACGCGACACCGATAAAGCTTTCGTTTAAACCGTTGTAGACGCGGTCGCGGTCGGACCAGATCGAATGGCCGGCATGGAACGCCACTTCGTCCTCCGGCACAATTCGAAACGCCTGGCCGAACCGGTCGATGATGAAGTTGTACAGCATGCCCGTGCGCACGTGACGGATTAGGTCTTCGCGCGTGCGCATCAGGTCGCGCGTTTCCGCTGGATCGATCGGCAGCAGCAGGCTTTCCGTCGTGTGAAAAACGATGCCGGCAGGCGCGCTGAACGCCTCGGCCGATCTCTCCAGACGGACTCTCGAAAAGGTGTGGTACGAGCGCGGTCGCGACGTTGTCTCGAATTCGTTTCGGATTTCAAGGCCGTTCGAGTAGACCGTGGATCCGGAGCGTTGCTCCACTTCCCAGATCGGTTGCGGCACGAGCGCTGTAGGATTCACGCGCGCCGCATGCGGTGGGGGGGTGGGAGCATTTGAAACGGCTCGGGCGTGTACCGCGAAAATCGCCGCCAATCCTGCCGCCGCGGCCAGAGCCGCCGCCATTGTGCGGATTGTGCGTCGAAACCGCTTCTCCTGTCGTGCTTGGAGTCTCAACAGGGCTGCCTGTTTTTTCCGATTGAGCTCGCGAATTTGCCTCCGATTCAGCTCGCGAATCCGCCGCAGTTTCAGGACTTCGTCCGGAACCCGCGCATCTGATAAGAAAATCACTGAGAAGCCTTCGCGGAGGTCGTGTCCATCCAGGAGTATTCCTCTCGGATTTGGGTGCAGGTACGATGAAATTTCATGACTCGTGAGCAGGCGTTAGCGATCCTCGAAGAGTTCGTGCAGTCCGCGTCTTTACGCCGCCATGCGCTGCAGGTGGAAGCGTGCGTCGCGGCCTACGCGGACAAGTTCGGGGAGGACCGCGAGAAGTGGTCGGTCACCGCGCTTCTGCACGATTTCGACTACGAAATCCACCCCACGCTCGATAAACACCCCATGCAGGGCGAGCCGATTCTGGAGAGCCGCGGCGTTCCTGCGGACGTGCGGCGCGCCATTCTTTCGCACGCGGATTATTCCGGTGTGCCCCGCGAATCGAAGCTCGAAAAGGTGTTGTTCGCCTGCGATGAGCTTTCCGGATTCATCTCCGCGACCGCGCTGGTCAAGCCCACGCGCAGCGTTGCCGATGTCGATCCCGCCGGCGTCAAAAAGAAGATGAAGGACAAAGCGTTTGCGCGCGCCGTCAATCGCGAAGACATCGTCAACGGAGCGGCTGAACTCGGTATTCCGCTCGATGAGCACATCGAATTCTGCATCAACGCCATGCGTGCGCGCGCTGCGGAAATCGGACTCGGGGGCAGCGTATGACGCCACGCCCCCCGGCGCGCGATCACGTCTCGGATGCCTCCGGTTTTTCCGGTTGGGCGGAGGGGGTCTTTGCGCCGCGCAGCGAATCGGAGCTGCTCGACGTCCTCGCCCAGGCGGACTCGCGGCGCATCCCGCTCACCATCCTTGGCGCCGGTAGCGGGTTGACGGGGGCGCGCGTCGCTACCGGCGGTTGGGTCGTCTCCCTCGAACATTTCAACCGGCTCGAGATTCTGCCCGGCCGCGCGTATGCCGGTGCGGCGATCACTCTTGAAGCACTGAATCGCGCCGCGAACCCCAGCGGGCAGTTCTATGCGCCCGATCCTACCGAAAACACGGCGTCGGTGGGCGGCA
>NZ_CAJCHS010000403.1 GCF_903970205.1 Nevskia soli
GAGAGATTCGCCTTCCAGAAGTTCGGTGACGAGATAGGGTTCATGCCCGTCCGCGCCGACGTCGTACACCGTCAGGATGTTGGGATGGTTGAGCGCGCTGGCGGATTGCGATTCGACGTGAAAGCGCCGCAGCAGTTCGTCGTCGGCAGCGAGTGCAGGCAGCAGCAGCTTGATCGCGACGTCTCGATTCAGCCGCGTGTCACGGGCGCGGAAAACGGTACCCATTCCGCCGGAACCGATAAGCCCGGTGATCTCGTAAGGACCTATCCGAGAGCCGATGGAGATGGGCATTGAGGGGTGCAGTTCGATGGTATCGCAGGCTGAGACGGCCGACGATGTTAACGCCGTTTGTCATTCACTGTTTGCACTGTTCGGGTTGGCAAGCTGCAAAAGGCTTTGGACGCATTTACCCGAACCGATCGTTCAAGCCAGCCTTGTCGTTACCAAAAGCCGGAACTTTCTATGCTGAAGTGGTAGAAATCGCTGCAACATATTCGACGCATTAAAGAGCGGCCAATGTTGGCTTTCATGGGCCAGCCAATGTTGGCGGCCATCGATGATGAAGGAGATGTGGATGCGCTTCATGATGGTGGTGATCCGCAAAGGGTCTGAAACGGCAGCTGCGGACGCAGCCCCTGGCGCGGAGGCGGTCGGCAGGATGATGGATTACAACAAAAGCTTGCAGAAAGCAGGCGTTCTGCTCGCGCTCGATGGCCTGCTTCCGCCTTCGACCGGAGCGCGCGTTGCCTACGCCGACGGCACAGCCATCGTCACAGATCGACCGCTCGCTGAGGCCAAAGAGGCTATCGGAGGCTACTGGGTCATTCAGGTGCGCTCGCGGGAAGAAGCGATCGAGTGGGCCAGGCGAGCACCGATGTCCAACCACGACATTATCGAGGTACGCCAAATCTTCGAGACGGTCGATTTTCCTGCGGACGTTCAGAAGGCAGCGGAGAGCTTCCATGACCTTCCGAACACGGCGGCCGCCAAAGGATGATCGACATTCACCGCGCGATTGAGGCCGTGTGGAAGATCGAATCGACACGTCTCATCGCCGGGATTGCCCGCGTTACCCGCGACATCGGCATTGCCGAGGAACTCGCTCACGATGCGCTGGTTGCCGCTCTCGAACAATGGCCGGAGGAAGGTATTCCGGACAAACCGGCCGCGTGGCTGATGACAGCAGCGAAGCGGCGCGCCATCGACTCTCTGCGCCGCAGTCGAATGCTGGAGCAGAAGCACGGAGAGCTTGGGCGGGAACTGGAATTGCAGCAGCGGCGGCTCAGCGAAGCAATGGATCAAGCTCTGGACCAGGTCATCGATGACGACGTCCTTCGCCTCATCTTTACCGCGTGCCATCCGGT
Organism: Nevskia soli; assembly: GCF_903970205.1. Lineage (GTDB taxonomy): Bacteria > Acidobacteriota > Terriglobia > Bryobacterales > Bryobacteraceae > Bog-113. The sequence continues at coordinate 1,365 of NZ_CAJCHS010000403.1, forward strand.
GCTAACCGTCGAGGGGCGCATTGCGCTCACGCTGCGCGTGGCCTGCGGCCTCACCACAGCCGAGATTGCCCGCTCTTTCCTGGTTTCGGAAAAGACCTTAGGCCAACGCATCTTTCGAGCTAAGAAGACACTCGCCGAGGCTCGTGTTCCCTGTGAGACTCCGCGTGGTGACGAGTTGCGACAGCGGCTTGAATCCGTGCTTTCGGTGGTCTATCTGATCTTCAACGAGGGATATACGGCGGCGTTCGGAGAGGAGTGGATGCGGGAAGAACTGTGTAACGACGCGCTGCGGCTCGGGCGCATGCTGGCGGAACTTCTCCCCGAAGAGTCACAGGTCCATGCTTTGCTGGCGCTTATGGAGCTGCAGGCGTCGCGTACGGCCGCGCGTCGTGGACCTACGGGGGAAGCCGTGCTCTTGCCGGAACAGGACCGTTCTTTGTGGGACCACGCTCAGATCCAGCGAGGCATGGCTGCGCTCGATCGCGCGCAGCAGCTGGGTGGTGGCGCTCACAGTTACGCCCTGCAGGCGGCGATCGTTGCGTGTCACGCGCGAGCCGGCACCGCGGCAGAGACCGACTGGGAGCGAATCGTGTTTCTCTATGACGCCCTGCTTCAGATCAGCCCATCTCCCATCGTGGCGCTCAACCGCGCGGTCGCCGTCGGAATGGCGCAAGGACCGGCCGCTGGACTCCGCGCGCTCGATGCTCTCGCGCCCGAGCCCGCGCTGGCCAACTATCATCTGCTGCCCAGCGTCAGGGCAGATCTGCTTGCCAAGCTGGGACGCCACGCCGAAGCGCGCGAAGAGCTGCATCGCGCCCTGGCGATGACAGACAATGCTCGCGAGCAAAATTTGCTGTCGAAAAAACTAAAGCAGGCGACGTTCAAGGATTGAAATAAATCCGGACTCTTTGTAGAAATCGGGTCAGGCCAATCGTCGACATAATGAAGGCAGGTCAGACCGGCCCGTCCAAAGTGCGTAACAGGATAAAAGGAGAAATTATGCCGCAGTATTTGGTTGCGAGTTACTTCCCCGACAACTACAACCCGTCGACGGAGGACGAAGCGATGGTCCGCGCTATCGACGAGCTCAATGAGGAGATGATCGCTGCCGGCGTCAGGCTCTTAGTCGGCGGCCTAGCCCCGCCCAGCCAGGCGAAGTCGCTGCGCTCGCAGCCCGATGGCGGCGTGCTCATCACCGACGGCCCGTTTATGGAAGCCAAGGAGCACGTCGGTGGTTTTTGCATATTGGAAGCCGCCGACATGGACGAGGCGCTGGCGTGGGCCCGCAAGGGCGTCATCGCCTGCCGGGCGAGGAGCGAGGTGCGCGAGATTCCATACAGCAGCCTGCCGAGCGGCACGCCTCACCCATCGCGCCAACACCGGGAAGAGTCGTGAGCGCCCCCACTCGTCGCGACTTCGCCATCCGCGCCCTTGGCCTCGGTCTGGCTCTGGGGCTTCCTGAGCATCCGCTGGCGAAGGCTCAGGAGGCCTCGCGCACTGTTCCTTCGCCGACGGCTGCAGATCCATATTCCCTTGTCGATCCGGAACTTCTTCCGACTCTCAAGCAGTTCCCCGCTTACGACCTCACAACGGAGATGGCCGTCAAGTTCCGGCAATTGCCTGCCGTACCTCCACTCCCGGCTCCCGCGCCGCAGCCTGTGGAGCGGCATATCCCAGGACCGGCCGGGGCGCCCGAGGTTCGTCTGTGGGTGGTTGATCCCGCGCCGTCGGAGAAGGGCAAGCCGGTGTTGCTTCACATGCATGGGGGCGGCTTCATGATGACCGATCCCACGTTGATGCCGCGGATTCAGGGGATCGCGACAGATTGCCACTGCGTCGTTGTCTCGGTCGACTACCGGCTGGCTCCGGAGACGCGCTTTCCCGGTTCGCTTGACGACAATTATGCCGCGCTGAAATGGGTTCACGCCCAGGCGGCGGAACTCGGCATTGACCGCTCCAAAATCGCCGTGGGCGGTGAGAGCGCGGGCGGCGGCCACGCAGCCAGCCTCGCGATTCATGCGCGCGACCGCAACGAGGTTCCCATCGTGTTTCAGCTGCTCATCTATCCCCAGCTGGACGATCGAACGGGCAGCACGCGCGCGGCGCCGCCCGCCATTGGCCGCTTTCTATGGACTGCGAGTGCCAATCGTTTGGCCTGGAGCTCGCTGCTCGGTGTTCCGGCAGGCTCGTCCAAGGCGCCGGCAGCCGCCGTCCCTGCCCGGGCCTCAAGCGTCGACGGCCTGCCGCCGGCGTGGATCGGTGTGGGTTCTATCGACCTGTTCGTTGAAGAAGACATGGAGTATGCGCGCCGGCTCGTCCACGCCGGAGTCGCAACCGAGCTTCTGGTCATGCCGGGCGCGTTCCACGGATTCGATCTCCTTGTGCCGGACGCCCAAGCCTCCAGACAATTCGGCGCGAGCTGGAAGTCTGCGCTGCGCAACGCATTCGCCACCCGCAAGGCGGTTTAAGAAGGCGCACGGCGGTTCCCAGCCGAGAGCGGACCTCGGGTTGTTGGTTACACTGACAATGCGGCGCGCAGATGGTGTCCAACCTCATTTCTGCGGAACGCCGGCTCAACCTATTCTGCAGAACCTAAGGCGGAGATTTTGTACGATGGCCAAGCTTGTTTATGGATTGAACCAGTCCTTGGATGGCTTCGTCGACCATCTGGAACTTAGGCCGAGCCTGGCGCTCTTTCGTCACTTCGTAGAGCATGTGCGCGACTTGGCCGGCATTGTGTACGGTCGCCGCGTGTACGAAGTGATGCGTTATTGGGACGAAGACCTTGCGGACTGGACCGCGGAAGAACACGACTTCGCAGCCGCGTGGCGGAGCAAGCCGAAGTGGGTTGTATCGCGCACGTTGAAATCGCTGGGACCCAACGCCACACTTGTCGAGGGTGACCTCGAGACGGCGATACGTGGGCTGAAGGGTCAGTCCGTTGGGGAAATTGACGTTGCCGGACCGGACTTAGCCGGAAGCCTAACCAACCTTGGTCTCATTGATGAGTACCGACTTTACTTCCACCCCACCGTACTTGGCCGCGGCAAGCCATTCTTCTCCGGCCCCCGGCCGCCGCTCCGGTTTGTGGCTAGCGATCGAATCGGCGAGGACGTGATTCGGTTGACGTACGTTCCCGCTTAAATCTGAGCTGGGAGAACTGGATCAAACGTTACACCGCTCACAGGTATCTCGTCATTGAAAGCCGCACGAATCCATCGTTTCGGACCGCCCGAGGTGATCGTCGTAGATGATCTGCCCCGTCCAGTACCGGCGGCAGGTCAGGTTCTGGTGCGTGTGGCAAATGCGGGAGTCGGACCTTGGGATGCGCTCATCCGTGAAGGCAAGAGCATTGTGAATTCGCCCTTGCCTGTCACATTGGGATCCGATCTGTCCGGCGTCATTGAGGTCTTGGGTTCTGGAGTAACGCAATTCCAGCCGGGAGACGAAGTCTACGGTGTGACGAACGCGGAGTTCATCGGCGCCTATGCGGAATTTGCGCTGGCGTCTTCAAAAACGGTGGCGCGAAAGCCCGGCGGCTTGAGCTTCACCGAGGCGGCTTCCGCGCCGGTGGTCGCCGTCACCGCTTGGCAGATGCTTTTTGACTATGCACAAGCAAAGCCGGAACAGACCGTTCTGATTCATGGAGCCGGCGGCAACGTCGGAGGATATGCGGTTCAGCTCGCGAGCCAGGCCGGTCTACATGTATTCGCGACCGCTTCCGCCGATGATGCACAATACGTCCGGAGTCTTGGTGTGGCAACGGTCATTGACTATGAACGCGAGCGGTTCGAAGAAGTCATTCCGAAGGTGGACGTCGTACTCGACACGGTTGGCGGAGATACGGGGAGGCGTTCACTGAAGGTTATTAAGCCGGGCGGGATTTTGGTGTCGGTTGTTGCGGAGCGGATGCCCGGTCCCGATGAACTGAAGAATATCCGCGCGGTGTTCTTCTTAGTCGAAGTGACTACGGATCGGTTGGACCTGATAACGACCTTATTCAACGAAGGTCAACTTGTCCCGCGTGTGGGAACCGTGCTCCCCCTGGAACAGGCGCGCACGGCGCACGAAATGTTGGGTGGTGCGCCGCACAAGCGGGGAAAAATCGTCGTGAGCGTAGCGAACTCATGACCAACCGTGTCGCCGTTGACGAGGGCGGAAAACTATACTTGAAAGCATGGGAATGAGATGGGTCGGGGCATCAGTTCTGTTCGCTTCCGCGCTGTTGTTCGCCTCCAACAAAACGGTCGAGCCCGGACGCGCCGAGAACGACGCGGTCAACATTGAAGCCACCGCGCATACCGATCCCGCCGAGTTCCCGCAGCTGGTCGGCGCCGAGATCGGTTCGTATTTCACCGTCGTCCAGGTCACCGTCACCCCGCGCAAAGGGAAACTCAAAATCGATCGCGATGATTTCCTGCTCCGAACCTATCGCGATGGAGAGCGCAGCAACCCGCTCGCCGTTAGCGAGATCGCGGGTAAGGCCGACATCATCGTTCATCAAGAGCATGTAGGCCCGAGCGAAGCCACGGGAAGTACAGGGCCCGTGTGGATGGCCGGTCCGATGATGGGCGGCGGCGCCGGCGCGGCTCATCCAAACGTCATGACCGCGACCGTCGCGAAGGACGATAGCGACGGCGATAGCAAAACAAGTAAGGGCAAAAAGACCAAAGAGAGTCCGCTCGCCATTGCCCTGAAGAAGAGCATGCTGCCCGACGGCGAAACCGATCACCCGGTGTCCGGCGTGCTGATCTTCAACCTCGAAAAGCAGAAGTTGAAGGACCTCGAACTGGATTACAACACGCCCGACGGGATGTTGAAAGTTCGTTTCAAATAGCGGCGTCTCCGACATGCCTGAAGCGCGAACATGAAGCGCGAAACGCTTATTGATTTCTTCAACGATTTCGCAAACATCCCAAAAACATTTCTGGTCTTCGATGATGGATACCGCAGTCACCGCTATTCTTACGCGCAGGTAGCCGGCGCGGCCCGAAGCTTCGCGGCCCGGCTGCGTGAGGCGGGTATCGGTCCGGGCGAACGCGTGCTGTTTTGGAGCGAGAACCGGCCCGAATGGATCGCGGCGTTCTGGGGATGTGTGCTGGCGGGCGTCGTGGTCGTACCCATCGACTATCGCGCTTCCATCGAAATGCGCGACCGCATTGCCGGCGTTGCGGGCGTTCGCGCGGTGCTCACCGGCGATGAGGTTTCATCGCGACCCGGGGACTGGAAATTGCGTGAACTTGACTGGAGCGCCGGCACGTTCAGTCCCGTGAACGCGCAGCCCGGCGATCTTTGCCAAATCATCTTTACTTCGGGCGCGACGGCGGAACCCAAAGGCGTGACCATCACGCACGCCAACATTCTGGCGAACGTGATCCCGGTGGAGCAGGAGATTCTCAAGTACCGTAAGTGGAGCATCCCCTTCGCACCGATCCGGT
>NZ_CAJCHS010000404.1 GCF_903970205.1 Nevskia soli
CCGTTCGGTGACAGGGCGAGGGCCGCCGGAGGCGCAGTCACCGGATAAAAAGTCAGCGGCTTCGGCGTTGGCTCTTCGAACACGCCGATGTTGGCTCCCAAGCCAATAAGCGGACACAATGGGCTCCCGTTTGGCGAGAGCGCCAAGTCTGACGTGGACCCAATATTGTAGGTTTGCACAACTTGAAACTCCACGTCTTTCATCACACGATCTCCTGGCGACGGAGGGTTCGATTAGAGCATTTTAGCTTGTTAGACGCGGCCTTGTGCCGCACCCGTTCGGTTTCCGCCTGTATCGTGCTGTCGATGCCGTCGCCAAACATCCTCTGCGATTCGTATGATCAGGTGGATATGCCTGTACAGGTGCCGCGGATCTTCATCGCTTCATCGACCCCAAATCTAGATGCAGCAGGAGCGCTGGGTGACTGTCTTGAGTCCCGCCACTTTCGTCCCTTGGTTTGGGATGAAGGACTTTGCAGCAAAATGAATCGACGTTCGACGGTCTGATCAGGTTATCGAAGGAAGTGGACTTCGCGGTTTTCGTGTGTGGAGCGGGCGATGTCACAGTCGTGGATGGAGAAGCTGCTCCTATGGCTTGAGACAATATAATCTGGGGCGGGATAGCCGACGAGTGGGTGACGCACTTGCTTAAACGGGTGGCGTACGCCGACCGGAGATCGTAGATCTCGGAGTATGGCACCTTTGCTCTTTGCAAAGCAGCATGCCAAACCTTCTTCATCGGCATTCGTTTTCTGCTAAACCCGGAGTCCGGATTTCCGCGATGATACAGGGGTTCGCAGAAAACAGCCCCTTCCTAACACCGCCCAAAGGCCCCGTTTCGGATTCGTAAAGAACGTTGGTTCAGTACGCTGGGAACATGCAATGGTATGAGGCCGAAGTCCGCGAGCTGGAGCGCACCAAAGTCTGCTGCGTTAACGGAAACCGTCCGCCCGTCTTTTATGGAAGTTCGTCCATCCGCCTCTGGGAGACGCTCGCGCAGGACTTTGAACCGGGCGTCGTGAATCTTGGATTTGGCGGATCGACCCTCGAAGCTTGCGACTACTTCTTCCCGCGCCTGGTAGCGCCCGTGCATCCGCGGTCGCTCTTGCTTTACGCGGGCGATAACGACCTCGCCGATGGACGCGAGGCCGAGCAGGTCCTCGCCTCGTTCGACTCCCTCGCGAACAAAGTGGCGACCTCGCTAGGCGCCATCTCGTTCGGCTTCGTTTCGGTCAAGCCAAGTCCGGCGCGCTACTCCATACTGAATCGTATTCGCCGTTTTAACGACTTAGTTCGCGGCGCGATCGAATCCGGCCCGTCGGGTTACTACGTCGACGTGTTCTCGGCGATGATTGACCCGGAAGGCAAGCCCCGCGCCGAATTCTTCCTCGAGGATGGTCTGCACTTGAATCGGGAGGGCTACCATCTTTGGGGTCGCTTACTGAAACCGTATCGGAATCAAATATTCATCAATTGAACGTCATTTTGCCACAGATTTTTTCTTATTCTTGTGGTAAGTGCAGCGCCAGTACCACAGATGGTTCAGCGACCGCCTCGGACGGGATATGGAACTCCTCGTCTTCGGGCACGCGGGCGCCAGGGTGCTGATCTTTCCCACGCGGGAAGGAAGGTTTTACGATTACGAGAACTGGGGCCTTGTGGAGACGTTGCGCGGGTCAATCGATGGCGGCTACATTCGGCTCTTTTGCGTCGATGGCGTAGATTCAGAAAGCCTCTATTGCACGTCCGTTCCGCCGGCTTCGCGTGTGGACCGCCATCGGCAGTACGAAGCCTACATTCTCGAAGAAGTGATCCCGTTCATGCTTTCGGAAAATGGGGTTCCCGCGCTGATCGTTCACGGTTGCAGCATCGGCGCCTATCATGCGATGAACCTCGCCCTCCGGCACCCCTCGCTCTTCTGTAAGGTTGTGGCGCTGAGCGGACGGTATGATCTTACGCGCTCCTTTGGTCCGTTCACCGACTTATTTAGCGGACACTACAACCAGGACGTTTACTTCATCACTCCCAACCATTTCCTGCCGAATCTGAACGAGCCGCACTTACTCGATCCCCTTCGCCGCATGGACATCACGCTCGCAGTCGGCGAACAAGATCCATTCCACGAGAGCAATCGCACTTTGAGCGAGGCGTTAGCCGCTAAAAACGTCCCGCACCGTTTCGCCGTCTGGCCCGGCAAGGCCCATCGTGCCCGCTACTGGCGCGAGATGGTGCCGCACTATCTGTAGCGCCGGCAGTCGGGCGTGAACATTCCCTTACGGCGTCGGAGTAGCGATAAATCCGTGCCCGATCGAACTTGCATCTTTATACGAACCAACTACAACCCCGTGGTTGTTGATCCCACTCGGATACGTACCTTGGCTTCCAGGATAGATCACAGGTTAGAGCCGGGATACTCCAATCTGATACGTTCCGCCAGGAGGCAGAATGAACGCCACCTCAGGATTGCCATTAGGGTCGCCGACTATAGTTCTGCCTTTATTGATCCCTCGCGGCGTGACCGACAATTCATCATAGAAGGGAAGCGGCATCAACTTACCCGAGACGGTTTCGAAGCCGATCCCGTAGTAAACTCCGGACCCATTGTCGAAGGTACCTATAATCGAGTTGTTCGTGCTAATGCCGTTCAGCGAAGTGACGTCGTTAGAAACTTTGACCGGAGTGAAGCCTGGCGAAAGAATGAACCCGACTTTATCCACAGAGCCGACAATCGCGCCGGAATCACTTATCCCAGCCGCATTCGAAGACGTACCGGCGAGCAATTGAGTAAAAGAACCGTCCGGCGATCGTAAGAAGCTGTAAGAGGCGTTCCCCACGGAACTGATGCGATAGACTCCAACAATGGCTCCGCTGGAGTTGATGCCGTTGAGTTGCGTGTATCCCACACCGGGATAATCGACAGAAGTGTAGGTGTAAGTGCCCTTTTCATTGAAACGGAAGCTACCAATACCGGCGAGCTGGCTGTGTTCGACCGCAATTGCGGCGTCGACCTCGTGGACGCAGTGACCGCAGGCACCGCGCTGCCTGGCGTGGTTCCCACACACAACATCAACGGCACGCGCTATATCAACGGTGGCGTGCGCTCCGCCGAAAACGCCGAGCTCGCCAGAGGCTATGCGAACGTGGTGGTGCTCTCGCCGTTTGGCGGACGAACCGAGGCGCTACCGGCAGGCCAGTTCGAGGGTCTGCGCAAATTCCCGGGCGCGGACTTGGAAAGCCAGGTCTTGGCCCTGCGCGAGCCGGGCAGCCGCGTCGAGGTGATCACACCGGACGCCGAGTCCCGAGCCGCAATGGGCACGAACCAGATGGATCCGGCGACTCGCATCTCCGCCGCCCGTGCCGGCTTCGCCCAGGGCAAGCTGGAAGCGACCCGCCTGACGTTCCACTGACGGTTCCAGGAAGGCTTTCGCGCTCGCGTCAAGCATCATTTGGAGCAGAAAGCGGTTTCTCCCAACCTTTCGGCACTTGATCCGTCGAATGGTAAATGGCAGCCTCGAACCAGTGTCTACGAACGGCGAGGTCCACGTCGCCGCGACTCCGGCTTAGCGGCCTAAGCTCACGTTGCACCAGAGTAACGTTTCCAGGTAACTTTTTGGGCGACGGCGAGTATTGGTCACTGATGCTTCTACCGATCATCGGCGGACCGGATTTTTCGCGTGGAAGTAAGCAGACGCCAACTGTACAAATGATTCAAATCTGAGGAGCGCCTTAAATGAATACCGTGGTACAGGACCTGCGCTACTGCGTCCGCCAGTTACTGAAGACTCCAGGCTTCACGCTCACTGCCATCGTGTCGCTAACTCTCGGCATTGGCGCAACCACTGCGGTGTTTAGCGTCCTTTACGCAATCCTCATGGACCCCTATCCGTATGCGGCTCCGGACAGAATGGCTCACATGCGGCTTGTCGATCCGGCCGGACACGACAACGGCTTTGGGCTTACCGGCGGTCAGTGGCAGATCCTGAGGAAATCACCAGTTCTCGAAGATGCAGTGGCCGTTGACGGCTGGAGCCTGACTGTCACCGGGCACGATCTTCCCGAAGACGTAAACGCTACTTACCTCACCTCGAACGCGTTCCAGTTCTTCGGAGTACCCGCATATCTTGGACGAGGCTTAACGCCCTCCGATGCGATCGACGGTCAGGACCCTCAGCCGGTAGTCGTTCTCAGTTACAACTTCTGGCGGCGGCACTTCGGGGCGGATCGCGCGGTTATCGGCCGCACGCTGCAGTTAGTCCGCAAGACTTACTTTATTGTCGGCGTGGCGGCTCCGCGTTTTACCTGGGAAGACGCCGACGTCTATCTTCCACTTAGAATTACCCAAGATCCCACCCGCGACTACGGCGTTGAGATCCGTCTGAAGCCGGGCGTTTCCCGTAAAGCGGGCGCGGACGCCTTACAGCCCCTCATCGAGCAGTTTGCAAAACAGTCACCGAAACACTTTCCACAAAGTAAATTCAAGTTTCGCCTAGTCGGTTTAAACGAAGATTTCGAAAAGCGCCTAGGCGGCACGTTATATCTGCTGTTTTCCGCCGTCGCCTTTCTTCTCCTGATCGGCTGTGCCAATGTCTCTATTCTTCAATTGGCTCGTGGCGCCGCGCGACAAAACGAGTTTGCCGTGCGCGCTGCAATCGGCGCCGGCCGCGGCCGCCTCATTCGCCAGATGTTATCCGAAGCGCTTCTGCTTTCAGTCGTCGGCGCCGGGCTTGGTGTCCTGTTCGCCGGTCGCGCGACAAAGTTAATAACGGAGTTACTGCCGAAGTACTCGTTTCCGCATGAGGCAGCCATCCGGCTCAACTTACCGGTACTGTTATTTAGCATCGCGCTAGCGGTCTTAAGCGCAGTCCTTTTCGGTCTCTGGCCGTCCTTGAAGTTATCACGCCCGGATGTTGTTCAGGTGATTCAAGCCAGCACGCGCCGCGTATCGGGCGGCGTACATGGGCGCGTAATGAACAAGATTCTGATCGGGTGTCAAATCGCCCTGACGCTCGTCATGCTGGCCGGGGCCGGGGCTGCCATGCGCGGCTTCCTGCGTCTGCTGCACACACCCTTGGGTTACGAACCGCATAACCTGATGTCGGTTGGCATTCCCGTCCACGACGGAGCGTATCCGACGTGGGAAGCGCGTTCCGCCTACTTTGAACTGCTACGCAACAAAGTCGCCGGCGTGCCCGGCGTTACGATGGCGGCTATCTCCACGAATGCCACGCCGCCTTCAAACGGCTGGAACACGGGTATTGAGATTCTCGGAAAGACTCGCAAGGATGACCAGAAAGTCCGCATCAATTTCGTTAGTCCGGGTTACTTCCCCATTCTGCGTGTTCCTTTAATGCAAGGCCGCCTCTGGAGTGAAACGGAAAACCACAATGCCGCCCGAGTTATAGTCATCAACCAGACCATGGCCAAGCTGTACTTCCCGGACGGAGCTCTTGGTCATTCGCTCACCATCCCTGAGATGAAAAGTGAACCGCCGTTCAGCCTATCGCCCCCCAACGCCGATCCTCACCTGCTGATCATCGGAGTTGTGGCGGATAAGCGGGATGACGGTCTCCGCAACCCAATCCTTCCAGAAGCCTTCATCCCCTATACGTTGAGTATGCGCATGTGGACGCAGATCCTGGTGCGCTCCGATAACTCGCCCCTCACTTTGCTCCACGCTATTGGCCGGAAAGTTAACTCCGTCGATGCGGATCAACAGATCAGCGGTAATATCGAGGACCTCGAGCATTGGATTCAAGGTCAACCGGAGTGGGCACAGGAACACCTTGTGGCGTGGCTCTTTGGGTCGTTCGCGGTGCTGGCTCTCGCGCTCGCCGCCGCCGGGCTCTATAGCGTTGTTTCATTCTCGGTGGCACAGCGAACTAATGAATTCGGTATCCGAATGGCGCTCGGCGCGCAGCCGGGGCATGTATTGCGTGTCGTATTTGGCTCCGCCATCGGCAGCGTGGGGGGCGGCATAGTGGGCGGCCTGATGCTGACGCTCGCTCTCAACAACATACTGGCCAGATGGGCTGAGGGCAGTTCGCGGGATATTCTCGTTCTTGTAAGTGCGGTTGTCTTATTAGTATTAGTGGCTGCAGCGGCCTGCGCAGAGCCCGCACGCCGCGCCGCATCTGTCGATCCGATGACGGCGCTCAGGTACGAATGAGCCGGCAGTCCCACCCGGCTGCGCGCTGCGCGGCGAGGAAATATTCCGTCAGGTGCGGGTCCTCGTGAAACGTCGCGGACGTCTTTCCGGTGGGTAACCAGATTAATGAAATGTGGCCCGAATGTCTGAGGCTGAGAGTTGCGCCGTCGCCCAAGAAACCTAGCAACCACTTGACCTTGCGCGCTGCCGGACCCAACCATGATGACGGTTTCCGGGCACCCCAAAACGGATGCTGGAACATAAAGCCACCTCCGCATGGGAGGCGAAAAGAAGCACGGAAGTCCCTCCGGGCGGGGCATTGATGCGACCGGCAACCCCGACACGGCCTGCGACGGGGAAGCTATCGTGACGTGCCACAAAGCGAGCTTCGTGATAAATCACGTCACAAACATATTTGGCCGTGCTCTGAATCTGCAACTTATAGATGGCAGGGACTCGAACGCCGGACCTCCTGCGCGTGTAAAGCACGTCAAGTTTTCGCGAACCAGGAGAAGGCGATCCACTGGCTTCGGTCGCCGAACCCGTCCCTTGCGGGCAAGACTCCACTTGAGGCGGCTCAGACCGACCAAGGTTATCGGGAAGTGGAAGATGTCCTGGTGAGAATCGAACACGGCGTTCTTGGCTGATGCGTCTTTACCGCCTTTGCCGCGCATCGTATCCGGCTTATGATGGCGAGGGTGCAAGACGGGCTGGCGGCCGTTGGAATTTGAAAGGCGTGCGCGTGATTTACATGAGCGAAAACCGTTCATTAGCCGTGCTTGAGATTCGGGTGCATTTGTCGGATGTACTGCCCGACAAGTACCTGTTGGGCTCAGCCGATATTCCGCGCGATGTCTCGCTCGATATTTTGACCGATAGGGAATTGCCGGAGAATTGGGCAACGCTTGTCGTCGGGGAACAGCATTCGACGCAGCAATTGGGTGACGAGTGGCTTCGGCAATGGAAACTCGGCGGTGCTGTCTGTTCCCTCAGTAACGTCCGGCGAACGAAACTTCGTGCTGAACCCGGAACATCCGCAGTTTCGCCGGATCCAGTTCCGTGATCCAGTTCCGTTCCGGTTTGACATAAGGTTACTGAGGATGTCGCGTAAGGCGCTCCCGGATTTGCGCCGGCGTTTTCTGGCGAAGCATTGCTCCATAGCATCCTCGTCAATCAGCTTCTCCGGATACCGTGGAGGGAAAGTCCGCTCGCCTCAGCCCGTTTTCGAGGCTGCGGGCAGCACAAGAAATCCCACCTCGCCCCACTTGCCCCTCGCGAAGAGCCCCCGAAGAAGGATGAGAAGCCCACGCACCGCATCGAAACCCCGTCCGATAAAATAAGGGTTCCCGATGCAAATTGAAAAGGTGTACGAGCCCCAGCGGTTTGAACCGCATTGGGCGCAATGGTGGATCGATAGCGGCATTTTCCGCGCCGACGCA
>NZ_CAJCHS010000405.1 GCF_903970205.1 Nevskia soli
CTTCTATGGTTGCCCGGCGGCATGACTAAGTGCCGCTGTCGCCTGATCGATAACACCGGCTTCACGCGTCAACGCCGCGGCGGCGCGAGGAATCTGCGACTGGGCTAAGTCCCAGTCCTTGCGATCCATCGCTTCCAGAACTCCCGGCAGCGGCTTAGCTTCGTAGCCGGTGTAGGCGCCCGGCGCATAGATCTGATTCTTGAACCAAGGGCGGCCCGGTAATCCCTCGGGATCGGTCAGCGCCAGGCTACTCTGCATGAGTAAGTGATTCACGCGGTCGAGTGCGGTGTCTTCCGGCCACGCGCTCGCGTTGCGAAGCCTCGCGATCTGCGCGGCGTAGGCGTCGGCGCTTCGGTCCAATACTTCAAGAGCGTTCTCGAGCGGCGCGAAGTTGAAGAATGGCGGTACGGTGCGGACCGGCGGCGGTTTCAGCGGCTTCGTCGGATCGTCAACCGCTTTGTAGGTGCCTTCTTCGACCTCTCGATTCCGTTCGCGAGTCAGATCCTGCTGATTCTTTACCAGCTTCTGCAGATTACTTATATAAGTGCGGATCGTATCGGTAAAGTCCGTGAAATCGAACGGCAATAGCTCCGCGTCAGCCATTCGCATGACTAAGGTACCCATCGTTTGCGAGAGTAGCCGGCAGTAGACAAAGCCAGGGTCGCCGTAATGGGTATACCAATAGAAGTCATCATAGATCGAATGGTAGATTCCCCCCTCGGTCTCTCCGCCGAAACCAATATCTGCTGAAGGAATGCCGATGTGGTGCATGAATGGCGCGTAGTCCGATCCGTCGCCCAGCGCGCCGACTCGTAGGTCGGCTCGCTGCCGCGCCTCGTTCTTCTCCTCCGGCGTATGCGCTTCGGCGATGGTCGACCCCTGGAGCCGCTTCCAGAGTGTCAGATCCGTCTCCGGGTCGTGTATGTCGCGAGCAACGCCGTTGATGAACTTTTCGAGGACATGCGACGCGTCGACTCCCAGGAAACCGCGGCCATTGGTATCGCTGTTGAAGTACGCGACCGCGTGGTCCTTCAATTCCTGCTCATGCGCTTCCACCCATTCCGTGGAGCCGAGTAATCCCGGTTCTTCGCCATCCCAGGCGCAATAGATGAGAGTGCGGCGCGGCGTCCATCCCTGCTTCTTCAGTTCCCCGAACGCACGCGCCTCTTCGAGTAATGCCACCTGACCGGAAATTGGATCTTCCGCGCCGTTCACCCAGGCGTCGTGATGATTCCCGCGGATCACCCACTCATCGCGCATGTCGCCGCCATCCAGACGCGCGATCACGTCGTAAATGCGGCTTTGATCCCAGTTAGAGAGTACCTTCATGTGCACGATCGCCGGTCCGGGTCCAATGCGATACGTCAGAGGCAGCGAACCGCGCCAGCCCCGTGGAGCGACGCGCCCGCGAATTTCGGCGAGGAGCGGCTGAGCGTCACCATAAGAGATCGGCAGCACCGGTATCTTCTGGATCGTCGTCGAGTCTTTCAGGGCCAGACGCGGAGTGCCGGGTATGGAGGGCTTGCCGGGTGTAAGAGGATCGCCGGGATAATCGGTGTCCATCACGCTGCCGCGCTGGACGCCTTGCGAGGGCCGGAAGGGTCCCTGCGGGTAAGTCTCGCCGCGGGAGTAGCCGTCGTCTCCGGGATCGGAGTAGATTAGACAACCCAGCGCGCCATGTTCGGCGGCAAGCTTGACCTTGACGCCCCGCCAGCCGTGACCGTATCGGGTGATTACGATCGCGCCTTTTACGGAAACGCCTAAGCGCTCGAGTTCCTCATAGTCATCGGGCATCCCATAGTTGGCATAAACGAGCGGACCGGTAACATCGCCGTCCGCGCCGTAGGCGTTGTAAGTGGGTAACTGTTCGTGCGTCTGGCCGGAGGTTGGGTCAATCGCCAGCGGCGGTTCTTCCAGCTGGGCGCGATACTTCACCGGCGCGGTCATCTCCAGCCTGCGTTCTTTCGGCGTCGGAAATAACACGTCGAACGGTTCGATGTGCGCGTCGAAGCCCCATGCCTGGAACTGCTTCAACAGCCACTCGGCGTTGTCCTTGTCGTAAGGCGACCCGACGTGATGCGGGCGCGCGGTCAGGCGCCGCATGTATTCCTGCTGCCGCTCCGAACTGGGGATCGCGCGGAATTTCTGCTCCCACTCGCGCTCAGTTTGCGACGCGGATGCTGAATATCCGTCCAGCGGCGGATTTGTATCGGCGGAACGGATGGGATATGCGAAAGCGAGCGCGGCGAGCAGAGTCAACCCGCGCTGGGGGGCGGAAATGGGCATAGGCGGCGTGGCGGTTGAATTATCTTAACTCGCCAGTCAGGAAGCATGTCCGCTGCACCGCGAAGGCGCGTTATTTACGCGCCGATAAGGCTGCGATTCGCGAGCCGGCGCCGTAGGGCACGCCCAGGATCGTTAGTGTGTCGCCGGCCTCGACAAGGCTTACGACCTGCTGATGCGTGTACGTCGGTCCTGAAGGCTTCTGCTGATACAGCTTCGTGGTCGGCACGTACAGTAGCCCTGACACTACGCCATGAACCGTGCCATTCGCGACTAAGTCGGCGTACTGCAGCCCAGCTTGACTTTCGAGTGTGGACCAGGCGGTCGTGTTCGCCGAAGTCGATACGTTGGCAGCGGTAAGAGTCACCGCGTAACCGACGGCCGGTGCTGTCCCGGTATCCATGGATAAGTTAAACGCCGAAATATCATTCTGAACGCTCTTTTTACCCGCAAGACTTGGGAAAAGGTTCCCTCCAACGAAAGTATGAATATTCTCTTCGCCGCCATCGTGAAGGATTCCGAAACCGTCGATTGTCGGCCCCGTGCTATTGAACAACTCCTTCTGATACGTGGCGCGAAGCAAGGTCGCTTTCATGGGCTGCACGGCATCCGCGAGCAGGAAGATATCGAGGTCGGAGCCGAAGTTAGTCGCGGTATGGCAGGTATTGCACGTGTTACCAAGCGCATCGACCGGAGTGTTAATGAACTCCGTTTGCCCTTTTTGCGCGTTACCGCCCTCCAGGCTCGTTGGGTAAGTCCGATTGAGATTCTGGTAGGGATTCGGGAGCCACGTGACCGTGTTCACGAAGTTTGTGAAAGCGGTCATGTCGGTGGAAGAGATTTGCGTGCCGCCCATCAGTTGTTGGAACGCTACGTTGAAGTCTGAGAATTCCGGCTTATCGCCGCGCCAGTGGTAGGGCTGCTCGTTAATCAACCCTCGAAGCGTCAACGTGTTCATGGGGCCCTTCATGGGATGCTCTTCGAACGTGGCGCCGGTGTTGAGAGTAACGGCGAACATAGAACCGCTGGGGTCGCCCAAATCCCATGAAAGGTGGTCGCCTTCTCCGTCGAGATGACAAGCGGCGCACGATCCCGAGCCGTTTCCGGAGAGTTTCGCGTCGTAAAGGAAGCCGCGGCCCGCTTTCACCGCCGCGGTCGTCGGATCGGTAGAGCCCGTATGAATTTCATTCACGACCGTGTTGCTGGTCGTGTTGATCACACTGATCGTGTTGGAGATCCGATTATGAACGTAGAGCGTGTTCTGCGCGGTGTTGATCGCGAGTCCGCGCGGACCGCGTTTGGTTGCGGGGTTAACAGTGGAACCCGTTGCCTGGGGATCGATCTCGATGCGGTTCAAGACGTTGCCGTTGGGATCCACATAAGCGACCCGATCGGTACCGAAGGCGGCGATGTACATGTTTAGTCCCGTGGCGTCGAAGACGATACCCGCCGGTTGCGCTAAGGCGATCGCGATGGAACTCGGGTCCGGTAGGTTGGTGTAATCCAGCGTCGGATTGAGATCGTACGCGGTCACCGTTCCGGAAGGAGTAATCTTGGTGACGCGGTTGTTGACGAAATGTCCGTTCAGGTTCGTCTCGAAACGGACCAGGTTCAACGCATCCGTGTTAGTCACGTACAGGTTGCCCGTTGAAGGCTGCACCGCCAGTCCCAGGTTGAGTGTTCCCACGGCCGAATAGTAGCCATTAATAGCCAGCGTCGACGAGTTTATGGATACAACGTCGTTGTCGGGCATCGTGAAACCGACATAACCGGTCCAGGCGGGGTCGTTCCATGCAATGATGATGCCCTGCGCGGGAGCGGGCGGTAAGGCCGGGTTTGTCGGCGGGGGCGGCGGTGGCGCGTCGTTAAAGGTGACCAGCGTCGTTCCGTTGCCGGAGAGTGCGAACGCGGCATAAACCGTCGAACCGTCCGCACTTACCGTCATCGCGCGAGGGCCGCCGCCGAAGACCGCAATCAACTTAACGATTGTGTGCGTAACCGCATCGAAAACCGCGATCTGATTGTTGCGCGCTTCACTTACGAACGCGTATTGACCCGCGAACACGACGTCGGACGGCTCGACAGGGCAATGCAGCGTATCGACCACAATTCCCTGTGAAACGGAGACGATGCTTACGGAATTCGACTCCTGGTTCACCACCCAAACTTCGTCATTCGTCCGAGGGTTCACGGACACCGGTTCGACCCCCACCGGGATTTCCGATAGCAGCGCCGGGCGGGAAGGATTGGTCGAGACGTCGAAAACAGAGAGAGTTCCGTTGGGATTGTTCACGGCGTAGAGCCGCGTGCCGTCGGATGAAAGCCGGATCGGATTAGTGAGCGCCCCTTCGAAATTTGTGTAAGGGGTACCGGTATTTTGAGTCATTGACGGAAGCGCGAACAGGACGACGAGTCCGGCCGCTCGAGTTATCCACCGAAGCCGTAACGTTGCGTTCATTTAGACCTTTCATTGAAGCGTGAGCGGCCAGCGCTCTCGCTTACCCGACCTACTTTACTGGAGTAGCAACAAAGCCCACGGTTGAAGTGTCCGACAGGCTGACATACCCGACGATCACGCCGGACGCATTCACCCCTTGCGGGAATGTAGCAATTCCGCTCGGATCGCTGAAGGCAGTAAATACATCATTCGCCAGAATAAATCCATTCTCCGTACCGTCCGAGTTAGCGTAATAACCGACGATCTCATTTAGGTTACTGATTCCCGTGAAATAGGTCTGTAAGGCGCCCGGGTATTGGAAGGTTTGAGTAGTCGAACCGAGTTGAGTAAAACCGACAACAGGGTCCGTATAAGCCGTACCCGTACTCGCATAACCCGCAATAACGCCTACATCATTGATGCTCGTCGCCCACGTTTGAGACTGGCCGGTCACCGTTAGCACCGCAATCGTTCCGCTCGCCGAGCGGGCGATTGCCGCGTAAGTGGGGGAAGACACAAGGCCGAGTTCCGCATATCCCACGACGGAGCCCGCGCTATTGATCGCTTGTCCAACCGTTGCGCGGGCTAAGATAACGATGAATTCAGTAGGAGTGCCGTCGAGTTCGGTGAAACCGACGGTAACGGCGGCCGAACCTATCGTGCGATGTAACGCCCCGACGGTTTCCCCACTCTTGTTAACTCCATAGAGCCACGTGGATGAACTATCCGTGATGTCTACGCCTGTATAAGTCCCGCCCTGGTATACAAATCCGTTAGCCAATCCCGATGTACCGACGTAGTAACCGACCACCTCGCCGCCGGCGTTAATCCCTTGTGCGTAGGTTTGAACTGCGCCGGGATATTCAAGGTGTTTGAACGTAAACTTCTGAGCGGAAGCCGGCGACGCGAGAATGCTCGATACCCAGCAAATCAAAAGGAAGGTGAGCAGTTTCATCTATAGCGAGCGCCTCTCACCACGTTAGAACCTATCGCGTACCCGGCGCGTGAAGTAATTGTAAAGTTTTGTAAATAGCTATTGACGCGGAACCGAATTCTATTTGAAATACCAGGGAACGTTCATCACGAATAGATCATTGTTACCTTTCAGCAACAGCAGCGCTTTCAGGAGTGTGGCGCGTTGTGAGTGGAGGAAGTAGTTATACCAGCGCTGCTCGATCAACTCCGGGACGATCGCTATAATCCGCGTGCCCGGGTTATCTTTCGACGCCTGGAGAATATAGTCGGCGATGGGCTGCACGACGAATCGGTAGGGCGATGGAAGTAAGATTAGCTCGGGAATCTGCGCGTTTGCCGCCTGGGCGGCCGCGCTTACGTGCGAATTCCAATCGTTGTGCAGTTCGTCCGAGCAATCCTCCGAGGCGACAAACAGCACGCGAATGTTCTTCGAGATCGAGAAGGCAAGACAGAGCGCATGCTTGGCTATCTTGCTCCACTGCTGCAACGGAACGATGACCAACGGCTCGGTTAAATCGCCGAGTTCGAGCGGCTCGGGACTGGCCAGCGCTTCGTGAACGCGGTCATAATGCCGGCGAACGCCGTACATCAACGCCAGCAGCGCTGGAATCGCGATTACGGTGATCCAGGCGCCCTCCACGAATTTGGCCGCGATTACCACCAGCACGGTGGCGCCCGTGGCAATGGCGCCGATCGCGTTGACGATCATGTTCCGGATCGCGTGCGGCCCCTTTTCGCGCAGCCAGTGAGCGACCATTCCGGCCTGCGAGAGCGTGAACGCGAGAAACGCGCCCACCGCGTAGAGCGGGATGAGGCGATCCGTCACGCCGCCGAAGCCGATGAGCAGCGCGCCCGTAAGGGCCGCCAAAATCAGGACTCCTTGTGAGTAAACGAGCCGGCGTCCCCTGGTGGCGAGCGAAATGGGGAGAAAGAAATCTTCGGCAATGGCGCGGCAGACGCGCGGGAAATCGGCGAAAGCGGTATTCGCCGAGAAAACCAATACCAGGAGCACCGAAGCGATCGCCGTGTAATAGAACCAGCCCCGTCCGGAGACGGCGAGAAACAGCATGGACAGGATGCTCTGGTAGGAGTTGCCATTCGGATCGGTAGCGACGATGTGATAACTGCGCACCAGGAAAGCGATTCCGGCGAGCATGATGATGAGAGCGGCGATGATCAATCCCAGGGTGCGCTGCGCCGTCTGCGCGGTCGGTTCGCGAAATGCCTTCACGCCGTTGCTCACTGCTTCAACGCCGGTCAGCGCGGTACAACCACTGGCGAAAGCCTTCATAATGAGCCACACGCTCACCCCGACCATGGCGCCGCTTGCCGCAGGGGCCGGAGGCGCGATTATGGGATGCGGGTTTCCGCCGCTAGCCAGCGTTTGGAACACCCCAATCGCGATCGCGGTAACCATACAACCCAGGAACAGATAGGTGGGCAACAGAAACACGCCGCCCGCTTCGCTAAGGCCGCGTAGATTCACCAGGGTAATGATCACCAGGGCGCCCAGGCAGAGTTCCAGCGTGCGCGCATGCAGCGACGGAACGGCGGAGGTCAGCGCTCCGATCCCGGCGGAGATGCCGACCGCCGCGGTCAACACGTAGTCGATCATCAGCGCGGCAGCCGCGACCAGGCCGGGAAAGGTGCCCAGGTTTTCGCGCGCGACGGTGTACGATCCGCCACCATTCGGATAGGCGGCAATCGTCTGCCGGTACGAGAAGAAGACGATAACCAGCAGCGCGATGATGCTGGTGCTCAGCGGAACGATATAGGCAACGCCCGCCAGACCCAGCGGAATCAGGAGCGTTAGCGCGGCTTCAGGGCCGTAAGCCGCGGAGCTGAGCGCATCCAATCCGAAAATCGGGATGCCCTTCGCGACGCCGATCTGCTGGGCGCGCTCGTCCGACGAGGCCAGGGGCCGGCCGAGGATTAAATCGATGATCGACAATGCTGAACCTCTCGCATGCTGGGCACGTAATTAGCCAGTCTCGCACCTGCAAGGCGTGTCTCGCACAATCGGCGTGTTAATTTGGTAGCGCTCTCATGGCTGGGTTATGGCGGAGTTAAGCCGCATTGGCGTGGCGATCGACGTGGACCTTCTGGCGCGCTTCGACGAATCCATCGCCGCTCAGGGGTACACCAACCGGTCGGAAGCGTTCCGCGATCTGATCCGGGACCGCCTGATCGCCGCCTCGGTGGAAGCGCCGGAAACTTTGGTGGTCGGAACCGTCACCCTGATTTACGATCACCATTCGCGGCTTCTTCCGGAGAAGCTAACCGATCTGCAGCACGAATCGCACCAGCTGATTATCTCGACCACGCACGTTCACCTGGACCATCACACTTGTCTCGAAGTAGTCGTGGTCAAGGGCGATTCCGGGCGAGTTCGCAAGTTAGCGGATCTGTTGATCGGAACGAAGGGCGTGCAGCACGGTCGTTTGGTGATGACGGCGCCCGGTGCCGACGCGTCCCACGGTGCAGATGCGGCGCTCCCGAAAAGCGCCTAAACTGGTGGTTTGTCTTCCGCAGCTTTACCCCGTGCTTTAGAAATTCGCCGGTCGGTCTGTCCTCTGGATTGTCCGGATACGTGCGCGGTCCTGATCAACGTGGACGATGCGGGACGCGGATCGAAGCTGCGCGGCGATCCGGCGCATCCCGTCACGCGTGGTTTTCTGTGCGGTAAAGTGGCGCGCTATCTGGACCGTCAATATTCGCCGGACCGTCTCCTTTATCCGCAGAAACGCGTCGGCGCAAAGGGCGAAGGCAGGTTTGCGCGCGTGAGCTGGGACGAGGCGCTCGGCGAAATCGCGGACCGGCTGAAGTCCATCGCGGCCAAGTTCGGCTCCGAATCGATCCTGCCCTACAGCTACGCGGGGTCGATGGGATTTCTGCAAGCCAACGGGATGGACCGCCGTTTCTTCCATCGCCTGGGCGCCTCGCGGTTGGACCGCACCATCTGTTCAACCGCCGGGATGGTCGGCACGATTCAGGCGCTTGGCAGCCGCTATGGAACCGAGCCCGAGCAGTTCCGCCACTCGAAACTCATCATCGCCTGGGGAGCGAATGTGCTCGCCACGAACGTGCATCTCTGGCCGTTCATCGTGGAAGCGCGGCGCAACGGCGCCCGGTTCTACACGATCGATCCGGTTCGTCATAAGACGGGTTCGCTCGCCGATAAGCACTTCACGATACAGCCGGGAACGGACGCGGCGCTCGCGCTGGGATTGATGCACGTGATGATCCGCGAGCGTCTGGTGGACTACGATTACGTCGGGCAGCATACGTCCGGCTTCGAGGATCTGGCGCGCAAGGCGGAGGAGTACCGGCCCGCGCGCGTCGCGGAACTCACGGGCATTCCCGCCGACGACATCATCGCGCTCGCCCGGGAGTATGCGACGACGCGGCCCGCTGCGATTCGTCTCAACTACGGCGTGCAGCGTTCGGAACGCGGCGGGATGGCGGTGCGATTGATCTCGCTGCTACCGGCGCTGACCGGCTCGTGGCGCGAAGTCGGCGGCGGCCTGCAGTTGTCGCTCTCCGGCGCTTTTCATATGAACCGAGCGAACCTGGAGCGCCCCGATCTCCAGAAGCGCTCGCTCGGGCGGGAAGCGCGCCTCGTGAATATGACCGAGCTTGGAGCCGCGCTGAACCATCTGTCCGACCCGCCGGTGAAAGCGATGGTCGTTTACTGCTCGAACCCGGCGGCCATCGCGCCCGATCAGAACCAGGTGCTGCGCGGCTTGAAGCGCGACGATCTGTTCACCGTGGTGCTCGAACAGATGCAGACCGATACGGCCGATT
>NZ_CAJCHS010000406.1 GCF_903970205.1 Nevskia soli
CCAGTGATTCCCATTCCGCAGCTCGTTCCGCAGGAGCGACGGCGGCTCATTCATATTCATCACCAGCATGTCGATATCGCCGTCATTATCGAAATCGCCGAACGCGCAACCGCGGCTGGCATGCCGGTCCGTAACACCCGCTCCCCCACGCGAACTCCAGTCCGCAAACGTCCCGTTCCCCTGGTTTCGCAACAGAATGCGCGGATTGGCGTACTTATATTGATCGAAGAACTTCTCGATCTCCGGATAAACATTCCCGTTCACCCAGAACAGATCCATCCAGCCATCGTTATCGAAGTCCGCCATTCCCGCGCCCCATCCGACGTACTGGGAAAATCCGCCCAGGCCTGCGTGCGAAGTTACGTCGCTGAACACGCCCTTGCCGTTATTGAAGTACATGGCCGGCGTGTCGTCCGCGAAATGCGTCTTGAAAATGTCGAGGCGCCCCATGTTGCGCGAATCCCCGACGGCCACGCCCATTCCCGCCTGCTCGCGGCCATCCTCGTTGTAAGCGACACCCGCTTCGAGCGCGACATCTTCAAATGTGCCATCGTGCTTGTTCTTATAAAGCACGCTCGGCGTCGAATCGCAGGCGACGAAGATATCCGGCCATCCGTCGTCATCGAAGTCCGCCGCAAGTGCCGTCATCCCGTAGCGGCCATGCACCTTGGCAATGCCAGATGCCTCGGAAACATCGGTGAACGTTCCGTTCCCGTTATTGCGATAGAGCCGGTTGCGGCCGGTCGGCAGCCCCTTCGGTCCGCAGTTCACCGCAATCCCCTTCCATGAGCAGTTCTCCGTCTTGCCCGGCAGCGGCGCGGTCTTCAAATCGAATTTCAAATACTCGCTGATAAACAAGTCCAGGTTGCCGTCGCGATCGTAATCGACAAACGTACATCCGGCGTTCCAGCGATCTTCCGTCGAAACCAGCCCGGCCGCCTTGGTGACATCGGTGAAGGTCCCGTCGCCGTTGTTGCGGTACAGGATGTTCTGTCCCCAGCAGCTGAGAAAGAGATCGTCGCGGCCGTCGTTATCGAAATCGCCGATGGTCACCCCGGAAACCCACGCAACACGCTCCAGACCGGCGCGCTTCGTGACATCTGTAAAAGTTCCGTTACGATTATTTCGATACAACCGGATGGACGTCGGTCCTGGATGCCCTTCCAACCGCGACCCGCCGCCCAGGAAAAGATCCGGCCAGCCGTCGTGATCGTAATCGTAGAAAGCCACGCCGCAGCCGTTGGTTTCCAGGATGTACTTTTTGGAGGCGACGCCGCCGTAAATAACCGGTTCGATCAGGCCGGCTGCATGCCCGACGTCTACAAATTGTGTGAACGATTCTGCCGGGACGCCGGCGACCGCGGCCTGCGCCATAACAAACATCCATTGACGCCGGGTCATCACGGTACCGCCTCAAAATACCACGGAAATTTCAACCTGTTTGGACAGGTTACCCAATTTTCGTGTACAGTTGGCAGTGCGCCATGAACACGCTGGGCTCTACTTCCGGCTCAGAAAGCGGCGGATCCCCGCCATCGAAGCACCGCGTGGTGTACAGGTACATCCTCGATGGAATCCGCTCGGGAGAGTTTCGTCCGCGCCAAAAGCTTCCTTCGGACCAGGAACTTAGCCGCCAATTTAAGACCTCGCGGATGACCGTGATCCGCGCCCTGAACGACCTGCAAACGGAAGGTTACGTCAACCGGCGCGCCGGGT
The DNA here is from genome assembly GCF_903970205.1 of Nevskia soli. Classification (GTDB taxonomy): domain Bacteria; phylum Acidobacteriota; class Terriglobia; order Bryobacterales; family Bryobacteraceae; genus Bog-113. The sequence continues at coordinate 1,717 of NZ_CAJCHS010000406.1, forward strand.
CGGGCAGCTTCGTCTCAGCGCCGCCATCGAACCAGAGCCTGACCTTCGGGCTCCTGATTCCCGACCTCGGCATGACCGAGATCTTCGAGCCCATCTGCCGCGGCATGGCGCAGGCCGATAGCCTGGGTCCGCACGTGTTGCTTTGGGGGAAAACACCGCCGGGCGTTTCCAATCACGAAACTCTCGGGCGCGAGCTGTGCCGCTTCTTTATCTCCCAGAAAGCTTCGGGGGTTTTTTTCGCGCCGCTAGAGCTGACTCCCCATATGGACGAGGTCAATCGGGAGATCGCAAACGGGCTGGACCAGGCGGGCATTCCGATTATCCTGCTCGATCGCTGTATTCTGCCGTATCCCTATCGCAGCCGTTACGATCTGGTCGGCATCGATAATCGGCTGGCCGGTTATCGGATGGCGGAGCATCTGCTGCAGCACGGATGCCGCAGCCTGATCTTCTTCGCGCGTCCCCGATGCGCTCCGGCGGTCGATGGACGCATTGCCGGTTTCCGCGACGCTCACATTGCCTGGAAACTGCCGCTCAACGACAAGATGGTGCAGCGCTGCGAGACGGACGAACCCCAGTTGATCGCCAAAATGCTGGAGGAATGCAAGCCGGATGGAGTGGTTTGCGCTAACGATCTTACGGCCGGGCGCCTGATGCAGACCCTGGCCGTCCTGGGTGTTTCGGTCCCGCGTGATCTGCGAATCGTCGGTTTCGACGACGTGAAGTACTCGCATCTTCTTTCTGTGCCGCTGACCACGCTGCGCCAGCCTTGCCATGCGATGGGGGCGGCGGCAATCACCGCGATGCTCGACCGGATCGCGCACCCAACCATGCCGGCGCGCGAAATCCTGCTGGATTGTGAGCTGGTTGTACGGCAATCCTGCGGTGCGGCTTTGCCTTAAGCTTTGCCTTAAAGGGGCTACAACGTTCGAATCCGCACCTATCTATACAGGTATCTATTCAGCTGCACTAAAAGTGGTCATCCCGGGTTGACAAACCGATCCCGTTTTCATACTATTGCGGGGAACGGCTAGCGTGAACCCGTTAGCCACAGATTAGGGGAAAAACTTAGCGGCCATGTCTTGCCATTTGAAACGAATACCCGCCTTGCTCTTCGCACTGGCGGTTCTTCTCACTCCGCGGCTAGTTCAAGCGCAGGAAGTGTTCGGCAGCATTTTCGGCACCGTCACCGATGCTTCGGGTGCAGCGGTACCGAATGCCACCATCACCATCCTGGACGTCGGTAAAGGAACTACTTCAACAGCGACAACCGACGCCTCGGGAAACTACACGAAAGGACAGCTGATCCCGGATATCTACAAGGTCACGATCGAAGCTCCGGGGTTCGGCAAAGTCATTTCAAGCGAGATCAATGTCGAAGTAAATCAATCGGCCCGATTCGACGCGGCACTTACGGTGGGCAGCGTCACCAGTGAAGTGCAGGTAACGGCCGCGGCGCCTCTACTCCAGGCCGATCGCGCGGACGTTGCCCAAACGTTCAGCGGAAAAGAACTGAACGAGCTTCCCAACATCGGACGCAACGCTCAGGAATTCGAATTGTTGGAACCGGGGACGGCCAAACTGGGCTGGCAGCACGCTTCGGACGAGAATCCGCAGGGCAGCGTTCAGATGGTCGTCGACGGCCAGTTGTTCGATTCCATGGGTTATGAGCTGGACGGCACCACCAACCAGGACCCGATCCTCGGGATCATCGTCATCAATCCGACGCTCGATTCGCTTGCTGAAGTTAAGGAAGCGACTCAGGACTACGACGCCGAGTATGAGTACACCGGCGGCGGCGTTGCGGCCTATTCGACAAAATCGGGAAGCAACACGTTTCACGGCGATGCGTTCGAGTATCTGCAGCTCAATACTCCGGGATTCACGACCTTCGCGGCGAATCCGTTCACCGGTTTGCCTCCGGCCACGTTCCGCTACAACCAGTTCGGCGGCGCCATCGGCGGTCCGGTCATCAAGAATAAGCTGTTCTTCTTCGGCGACGCGCAGTTGAATCGCGTCACTCAGGGCGCCTCCATCGTCACCACCGTTCCCGATGCTTTGACCCGGCAGGGTAACTTCAGCGAATGGCTGGCGTACAACAGCGAATACCAGATTTACAATCCGCTCACAGGTAATCCGGTGACCGGCCAGGGCCGCATGCCGTATGCCAACAACACGATTCCGATGAGTCAGATGAGCCCGCAGGCGCTGGCGATTATGAACTATTGGCCGGCTCCGAACTTCCAACAGGTTGCCGGCGCTCCTTTCGAAAATAACTATGCGGCCAACGGAGCGATCGCGGTTACCGGGAACCTCTGGAACACACGCGAAGACTACTACCTGAACGAGAAGAATACGATCTTCGGACGCTTTAGCGACCAGGCCTTCACCGAGCAGGCACCCGGCGCGTTCGGCGAGGAAGCCGGCGGACCGGCGTTTGGAAACTATGCCGGCGATTCCATGGCGAGCAATAAGAGTCTCGCCATCGGTTGGACCTACACGGCAAGTCCCACGGTGGTGAACGAGTTCCGGTTCGGATGGGAGAAATACCACGTGTTCGATGTTCCGAACGGTTATGGAACCACCCCGGACACGACGGCCGGTATTCCCGGGCTGAACTACAACACGACGTATGCTTCGGGTCTATCCGCCTTCTATGTCCCGACGCCTGGAGACCAGGCGATGTTGGGTTATGCCCTCGGCGTCAACCAGTGCAATTGCCCGCTTACCGAGACCGAATCGCAGTATCAGTTTGTTGATAACATCTCCAAGATCGCTGGAAACCACTCCTTCAAGTTCGGGGCGGACTTGCGGTACGCGATGAACCTCCGCGTTCCCAGCGATACCCATCGTGCCGGCGAACTCACGTTTGGTAGCAACATCACCGGCGATGTAACCGGCGCAGCTGGTACGGGGACGACGCCCGGCATCGGCTTTGCTACATTCCTGCTGGGCGACGTAAGCAGCTTCGGCCGCTATGCCAGCAGCAGCACGAACGCCACCGAGCATCAGCCGCGCTTCTTCTGGTATGCGCAGGACGAATGGCGGCCCACTCCCAAGCTCACCGTAACGTACGGGCTTCGCTGGGAAATGGTCTTCCCGGAGAGCGTGAACGCGGACGGCAACGGAGCCACATTTAACGCCAACAACGGACTTTTGTACGTTTTCGGTGAAGGCTCCAATTCGCTGCACGGCATCCAGCAAATGGACTGGCACCTATTCGCGCCCCGCCTCAGTGTGGCCTACCAGATTACGCCGAAGACCGTCTTCCGCGCAGGCTACGGCTGGTCTTACGATCTGGGAACGTTCGGGTCCAATTTCGGACACAACGTGACGCAGAATCCCCCGGTCCTGTCGGACCAGACGGTACCGTCGCCGAACAGCTACACCACTATCTTCACTCTCGCTCAAGGGCCTCCAGGACTCCCGACGTACACCATCTCGTCCAACGGAACGTTACCCCTGCCCGCGGGCGTTTCGCCGAAGTACCGGCCCGCGCAGATCACGCTGCCTACGGTCTATCAGTACAATGCCGCTCTCCAGCGTCAGTTGACGAACAAAATTGCCGTAACAGCCTCTTACGTGGGTAATGTGAACCGCCACGGGTTCAATGGAACGGGTCAATCGATCAACCCGAACGAAGCCCCGTATGTGCCTGGCGTGTCGAACACCCTTCTGGACGAACCGTATTATCAGTTATTCGGCATCAGTCAAGGCTTGTCGTACTACTGCGACTGTGCGAACGAGGAGTACAACTCCTTCCAGGCTCAGTTCAAAGTCAACGCGCTTCAAGGCTGGACGCTGCAGGGCAGCTATACCTACCAGGTCCAGAAAGGCGACGGATGGGATCCGTACGATTCCAACTATTACTTCCTTTACGATCGCGCAGCTGGAGTGGGTGACAGCAACCTGCTCCCGCACCAACAGTGGACTCTGGCCCAAAGCTACCAGATTCCAATTGGACGTGGGCGCCATTACTTCGGCAACATGAATCGGGCAGCCGATTTCATTGTAGGCGGCTGGAACATCAGCGGGGTCATGACCTATTACAGCGGCTTCCCGTTCTCCCCCAGCCTCGACCAATACCCCGGGAAACCGAACATTGGCCCTACCGGTCGGCCTGATATCGGCACCGGTAGTCCTTATGCCTCGTCACCGAACCGGAGTGACTGGCTCGCTGCCGGGTGCAGCTCCACATCATGCCCGTCCAATTCGCCCTTCGCGTTTCCAGCGTCTGGTACTTTCGGAGATTACCCGATCAACACATTGATTGGACCGCAGTTCATTCAGCAGGACCTTTCGTTGCAGAAGACGTTCCACTTCAACGAGAGGATCGGCTTTACTCTGCGTACCGATGCAAGAAACGCGTTCAACCACACGAACCTCGGTACGCCCAACAGTGACATTCAGAGCACCAACTTCGGCCAGATCACCGGTTTAGCGGCAGGCGCCAACATGCGCAGTCTGCAGTTCTCCGGCACGATCGCTTTCTAAGTCGATCCATCTGGAGGGTTTCACCGGCCGGCAGCGTTCAAGACTCTGCCGGCCTTTTCTTTGTCTCAGGCGAGCGAGTAAGACGTACTGCGTCCTCCAGCTGCATCCTTCGACAGGACACCCTTCTTGATGATGTAGTTGCGGCGAATACGCGCTATATTCTCTGCAAGCGATGCGGAGATTAGCGCGCGGCAGCTGCATCTCCGAACGATCGGAATGGCCGGACCTTCGCTGGGATTCCGGGCGCATTTCCGGGCTGGAGGACGCAGTACGTCTTACTCGCTCGCATAAGACAAAGAAAAGGCCGGCAGAGTCTTGAACGCTGCCGGCCGGTGAAACCCTCCAGATGGATCGACTTAGAAAGCGATCGTGCCGGAGAACTGCAGGCTGCGCATGTTGGCGCCTGCCGCTAAACCGGTGATCTGGCCGAAGTTGGTGCTCTGAATGTCACTGTTGGGCGTACCGAGGTTCGTGTGGTTGAACGCGTTTCTTGCATCGGTACGCA
>NZ_CAJCHS010000407.1 GCF_903970205.1 Nevskia soli
AGTCTCGGGTCGGATACGAACAATGGTCGCGGGTCGGATACCAACGAGAGTCCAGGGCCGGTAACGAACGATTGTCGATTTATCGCACGCGGCCGTCGGCAAGATAGTTACCGAGCCGCGACGGTCACGGAGCGGTTGCCCATGTGCGCATTGTTCTGCGCGATCGCCGGACTCGGTCCTCTCGCGTGGCTCTACTACAACTGGTGGCTGACTTCCGACCCGCTGTACTTCTTTCGCGGACCCGGTTCGGCGCACGCCATTCAGGGCTCTGCGCCTTATCCCGGCCTGCATGACTGGTATCTGGCGCGCGTCTACTATCGGACGTGCGTCGAACTGGTTCTAGGTAACCCGCTATTCTGGCTCGCTTTGATCGGGCTGGTCTTCGCCATCGCCCGGCGCGCGTGGTGGCCGGCGTTGTTGCTGCTGCTGCCGCCTGCCTTCTACATCTGGAACATGCATTCCGGAAGCAGTCCGATCTTCATGCCCAGCCTGTGGCCGCACAGTTGGTACAACACGCGGTATGGACTGGCCGCGCTTCCCGCTGCTGCATTCTTAAGCGCGGCAATCACGCGAACGCGCTGGGGCCTGCTGGCTGTGCTGATCGCGGTGTATCCGTGGGTGCGGTATCCATCGCACGAGAACTGGATCACGTGGAAGGAATCCGAGCGCAACTCGATCAGCCGGCGCGCGTGGACCAGCCAGGCTGCCAGGTATCTGGAAGAGCACGCGCATTCCGGTGAGCACTTTGCGGCCGGTTTTGGCGACCTGATCGGAATCTTCCGCAGCGCGGGTATTCCGATTCAAAACGTGTTCCATCAGGGAAATACAATGCTCTGGGATGCGGCCGTGCAGCGGCCCGACCTGTTCCTGAACACCGTCTGGGTGGTGTGCCAGCAGGGCGACCCACTCTGCGGCGCGGTCGAACACGCCGGTCGATACCGGATAGCGGATCGCATCGCCGTTGCAGACGCTCCGGCGTTGGAAATTTACCGAAATGAATATTCCGTTTCACAAAGCGCACGGCGCGAAGAATGATTTTCTGCTGACATATGCGAGCGATTTGCCCGCCCGGCTCGATTTGCCGAAGGTGACGCGCGCGATTTGCGACCGGAATACCGGGGTCGGAGCGGACGGTTGGATGCTCGTCGATGACCGCCCCGGCATCCGCCTATTCAATTCCGATGGAAGCGAGCCGGAACTCTCCGGCAATGGGACGCGCTGTGCCGCCGCGCTGCTGATCCAGCAGGGAGCGCGCGAAAACCCGATCGTGATTCAAACGGGTGCGGGACCCAAAGAGCTCCGGCTCATCGCGCGCGATGGAAACCGCTTCGAGTTCGAGATGAATATGGGGAAGCCGCGCGTCATCGAATTACATTTCGCGATCAGCGCCGCGGGCCGCGACTTCGACGCCACGCTGATCGATGCCGGTAACCCGCAGTGCGCTATCCCGGTGGACGATTTCGAATGGGATTGGATCAGCGCCGGCGCCTCCATTGAAACGGACGCGCATTTCCCGAATCGCACCAACGTTTCCTTCCTGCGCGCGACCGATTCCCACACGATCGACGTCCGGTTCTATGAGCGGGGCGCGGGCGTAACGCAGAGTTCCGGAACCGGCTCGACCGGCGCAGCCTGTTGTGCGCTGACTCGCGGGCTCGTTTCGAGTCCCGTGAAAGTGCTGACCCCGGCGGGTCCGCTGATGGTTGAAGAGCGGGGCGATTACTACCTCCAGGGGCCGGCGCAGATCGTGGCCGCCGGAGTGTACAACTATGATGAGTGAGATGACTTCGCCCGTGACTTCGCCCGTGACTTCGCCAATGACACAAGCCCCGGTCGATTTGCTGACGGACAAGATCCGCTCGCGTAGGGCGCGCGTCGGCGTCGTTGGCCTGGGTTATGTCGGCCTGCCGCTCGCGGTTGAATTCGCCAAAGCCGGCTTTGATGTGACCGGTATTGACCTCAGTCCCGGCAAAGTAGATAAGGTCAATGCCGGCGAGTCCTATATCCCCGACATCGCGGGGAACCTGGTCGCGGAGTTGTCCGCGGCGGGCAAGCTGCGCGCGACTACCGATTTCGGCGCGATCGCCGAACTCGACACGGTGAACATCTGCGTACCGACGCCGCTGCGCAAGACGAAAGACCCGGACATGAGCTTCATCGTGGCCGCCTGTGCGGAGATCGAGAAGTATCTGCATCCGGGGATGCTGATTATTCTGGAATCGACCACCTATCCCGGAACCACCGATGAACTGGTGCTGCCGATGATGCAGAAATCGGGCTTGCGCGTGGGGGACGACTTTTTCCTGTGTTTCTCGCCGGAGCGCGTCGATCCTGGAAATCCGAAATACCAGACCGTCAATATTCCCAAAGTGGTTGGCGGGTCGACCCCGGCTTGCACGGAACTGGGCCGCTTATTTTACGCGCAGGCTCTGGAAACGGTGGTTCCGGTCAGCTCGACACAGGTCGCCGAGATGGTGAAGTTGCTCGAAAATACGTTCCGCATGATCAATATCGGCCTGGCGAACGAGATTGCGATCATGTGCAACGGCATGGGAATCAACGTCTGGGAAGTGATCGAGGCGGCGGCGACGAAGCCGTTTGGCTTTATGCCGTTTTACCCGGGGCCCGGCCTGGGCGGCCATTGCATTCCGATCGATCCGTTCTATCTGTCCTGGAAAACCAAGCAAGCGGGTATTGAGGCGCGCTTCATCGAGCTCGCCGGACATATCAATGGACAGATGCCGCACTTCGTCGTGGAAAAGATCCAGAACGCGCTCAACGACCACGGAAAAGCCGTTCGCGGCTCGCACGTCCACATCTACGGCGTTTCCTATAAGAGGGATATCGACGATGTGCGCGAATCGCCGGCATTGGACATCATGTTGTTGCTGGAACGCAAGGGCGCGCGGGTAACCTACACCGATCCGCACGTTCCGGCGCTGAAATTGGGCGAACGGACGCTGGCTTCGCAGGACGGCAGCACGGCGGCTGACGCGGATTGCGTCGCCGTGATTACGGACCATTCAGGTTTTGATTACAGCGAACTGGTAGCGAGCGCCAAATTGATTGTGGATACACGCAACGCGCTAAAAGGGTTTCTTTCCAGTAAGATCGTGCGCCTGTAAGTGGGTTGACGTCGAGTTCTCGACAAGCACACGGGACGAAACGGAACCGACCGCTTTAGCTGACGACTAAGTTGAGAAAGTCATGGCAACGGCAGATGTGGTGAGCGTCGAGCGATTACTGAAGCGCAGTGGCAGGCCGGGTCAAAGCAGACCCGAAGCTAGTCACGTCCAGCACCGGTACCCCGCGGTCCGCAATCTGGTCGGCAATGGCCGCGCTCGGCCGTTGCGCCACGACCAAATGATCGCACCAGTCCAACACTTCCTCAAACCGCCGTGTCAGTAAGCGCCCGATATGTGGAATCGCCTTCAAGATGAACTGTAAGTTCGCGCCGTAAATTTCATCCAGCTGGATATGCGGATCGTAAATCCGCAGATCCCGGCCCTTACCGATCAGGAACTCGATCAGCGACACCACCGGACTCTCGCGCAAGTCATCCGTATTCTCTTTGAACGCGAGGCCGAAGATTCCGATGCGCGACGCCGGGAGCTGCATCGCCGCATCCATCGCGCGCCGCAAGTGCTGATCGTTGGCCGGAAGTACTGATTCCAGCATCGGCAACTTCAAATCGAGCCGCGATGCGCGGTAAGTGAGCGCCCGCAAATCCTTGGGCAGGCACGATCCGCCGAAAGAAAATCCAGGCTTCAGGTACGCGGGCGAGATGTTCAGCTTCACGTCGCGGCACAGCGTTTCCATCACTTCGTTAGCCGGAATATCCAGCCGGTCGCACAATGTACCCACTTCATTGGCGAACGAAATCTTCAGCGCATGGAAGCAATTGCATGCGTACTTGATCATCTCGGCCGTGCGCAGCGAGACGAGGCAAGGCTCGACATCCAGCGCCGCGTATAAGTCAGCCACACGACGCACCGCGCCTGGGTCGTCTCCGCCAACCACCAGAAGCGAAGGCTCCAGAAAATCCTTAACCGCGCTGCCTTCGCGCAGAAACTCCGGATTGGACACAACCTCCACACCCGCTGTGCGCCGCACCGCCGGGATCACAACCTCCTCGCACGTACCCGGAAACACCGTGCTGCGAACCACCACGATCAGCGGCTTTGCGCGTCCGATAACCAGTTGCCCGATCTCCTCCGCCACGCGCCGCAACTGCCCCAAACCCAAATTCCCGTTCGCTTCGGACGGCGTCCCCACGCAGATCAAAGCGATGTCGGCATCGCCAATCGCTTCGGCCAGCGAATCGGTCGCGCTCAGCCGCCCCGCCGCAACACCCTCCTGAATCACCGGCTCCAGCCCCGGCTCGAAAAACGGGGCACGCGCGTCGAGAACACTTTGCACTTTGTGGCGATCCCGGTCCACACCGACGACGCGATGTCCTAAACGCGCGAGGCAGGCCGCACTCACGCATCCGACGTACCCGAGCCCTAAAACCGCAATCGTGCGCGCTTCTGTTGCTGACACGGCCTTAGTATCCCACGCAAAACGCCGTTTCACCCCTATCGCCAAATAGGCGCGATACTACGCGGCAGGCGTGGGAAGGAAGCGTTGACTGCACGACGCGATACGTTGCAAGCGTGCAGCAGACCAGAACTCTCCGTTCGCTGACCCGGCGCCACGGCGCTTTGTTGCATCCTTATTATTCGAGGGAGATTCTGCGCGCCGCTCCCGCCCGCGCGCGGAATGGCTCACGCGGCACTTACGCCCGATCTGCCCGCGATATGTTGAAAGCGTGCAGCAGACCAGCGCGGACTTACTCGAATTCGAAGCCTTGCGCGCACTCCTCGCCCGCTATGTCGGCAGCCCCATGGGTCGTATGCGCCTTGACGCCGTCGCTCCAGGTACCGACCGGAA
>NZ_CAJCHS010000408.1 GCF_903970205.1 Nevskia soli
GGCAAAGCCGCGCCACGCTTGAAGGGACCGTACAGCCCCACTCCGAGCCCGACCGAAAGGGAGGGTTCTCCGCTGTCGGCCCCATTGACCCTATCCGGGTAGAACGGTGTATGTTGGGGCCTATTTTCGAGGGAGCCGCGCGCGTCAGCAAGCGGTCTTTTTCGACCACCACAACGGGGCTCTAGATAAGACACCCTGCGAATCCAACCTCCGGCGCTCCCCCAACCCGCGGCGGCTGCGTCCGGCTGTAAGAGCGCTGATTGCCACGAACCGAATGGATGGCTTCGAGGAAGTAGTCTTCGACCGGCTTCAGTTGAGCGCCCTTCGCTCTATCGTAAGCAAACAACAACTTACCGTCCTCGATCACTGCCTTCAGGTCCGCCCCGGTAAGTCCGCGGCTCTCTCTGGCTAGAAAAGGCGCGTCCGTTGAGCGGAGTGGTTCGGGCACCAACGCGAGTTTCTCCGCGAGAATTTCGAGCCGGGCCGCTTCGTCGGGCATTCGAGTTTCGAGCCACAACTCGATGCGGCCGGATCGAAGCATGGCCGGGGGCACGCATCGCGCGTCCATCGCCGTCATCATCACGCAGACCCGCTCCGCGCTGGCGCTTTCCAGCCCGTCGAGCATCGTGAGTAAGTAGCGATATAGACCGCGTTCCTGGTTTTGCTCAAAGAGAACGTCACCGTCATCGATAAAGATGATCGACGGCGCATTCTTCTTTGCCGCTTGGAAAACAGCCTCCACTCTTTCGTAGAAGTTGCAGGTACCCGCGATCATGGTTCCGTCGATCAGGAAGAACTTACTATGCAGCCGGTGCGCCAGCGCACGCCCGATCGTTGTTTTCCCTGTTCCAGGAGGCCCGGCCAATAGAACACCTCGCTTCGGTTTCAACCCCAGCTCGGCCGCGAGTTGATCGTTTTCCAGAGGCAGCGCGATCTTGGCTTCTAAGGTGTGGATTAGGTCATCCATGCCTTTCAGGTCCTTCCAACTAACCGGCCGAACCTCTTCGATATCCACGTTGCTCGCCATGTTGTGTTCCGTTAAGTACGCGATCAAGCTATCGGCATCGAGCGTTGCGCGGTTCCTGAACCAATTGAAGGCGCTCTTGAGCTGATACGCGCTCAAACTCGGGGCATAACGGAAGACACGATCGATATTCAGAGCGCGCATCTTCTTCAGACCAAGCACTCCACGTCCGATTGCCTCGTAGTCTTCCTTCCCGAAATCTTCGATTGAATACACGACGGCTCGCGCCGCCACAGCGGACGCCAATTGGCCACGATCGCTTCCGAAAACGATTTTCCGCCCAAGAGCTTCCGCGCGACTTAGGGCGGCGGTGAGCACAACCTCCAACAGATTCGCCCGCGGATATTCCATTGAGTCACTAACATGCTGAAGTAAGTGCAGATCGTCGAAAAAAATCACCTCGTGGCTGGTAATCGCACTCTGCATGAGATCGAGCAACGTCTCCTCGATCTGGCCCCGATCTTCCAGCCGAATGACGAACTCCTGCATTCCGATGAAAGCTCCGCCCGCACCGCGCCACACCTCGCGGAGGGTTGTGGTCCTCCCGAAGCCCGTATCGCTTTTCAGAACGATGACGCTCGAAAAGACCAGCGCGTCTTGTACACGAGCAGCAGCGGCGCGTTGCACCGGCGTTAATTGGATTTGGGCTTGAATGTCAAGCGGGCACACGCGAGCCCGCGCTTTGCTTACGTTAGAAGCCATAGATTTATACAGTTATCCTGGACCGATTACACGCGTGGCGAACCACGCTACAAGGGCCGCGCAAAGATTGGACTAACTGAAGTGAAGGGTGGGGCTGGACACCGTGGAGCCGAGGCCCTCATTACCAGTGAACAGTCGATTTATCGCTTGCATGAGAAGCCTCCTTTCCCGGAATCCGCTAACTGCTCTGTCAGAGTAACATGACCGCGGCCGGTTCTCAAGCGATTTTGTGAAGGTGAGAGTGGAAATTCGCGAGCCCGTTCTCGGCGGTCATATACTGATATCGAGGCCGCAGATTAACGGCGAATGGGATAAGCGATTCAATTCGGCGCGAGGCTGGATCATAGGAGCCGCGTTGATCGAGATTCTATTGGTTTGGCTGATTCGACGTTGAGGCTCGACCCATAAGGTTTGCAGCATTCCGGCGACCCTTACCGCTCATGCTTCAAACCCCCATCTTCTCTCGCCACGTGAATCGGTGTCAAAAGATATCCGCTCACCGGCCATCGCCGTGTCGCTAGGAGCCCCGTTCTGGTTCGACATACTGAACAAGAACACACTTAGCCGCGTCCCTGGCTCTTATTCTCGGCATAAGACAAGGCGCCGAATCCGGCGGAGATCAGAAACTCCAGCCCGACTTGCCAAACAGTCCTGCCCAAAATCGCTTGCGTAATCGCCAGCAGGAAGAATCCCGCCGCGATTGCCGCGTACCACCAGACGAACCATCGGGGCCGCTGCTCGAACATCGCTTATCTCGATCTTGACCAGAGTAGATATCCGGTCAACGTCTTGCCATCTTCCATTTCGCCGCTACGGATCATGTCATCGATCTCATAACGTGCGAACCAGCGCTTTTCGATGCGCTCATCGTCCATCGGTTCAGGCTCGCCTTCGGTCAAGTCCGTGGCGAGGAAGATCGTCATGTACTCTTCCACATAACCTGGACTCGGGAAGTAACTGACTAATTTCGTCCAGTTCTTCGCGCTATAACCCGTCTCCTCGCGCAACTCGCGCTTGGCGGTCTCAAGAACAACCTCGCCCTCGTCCACTTTGCCGGCCGGTAACTCCCATAGCTTCTTACCCGCGGGCAGGCGGAACTGTTGCACCAACAGGACGCGATCCTTCTCGTCGACAGCCAGCATCACAGCCGACCCGCGATGCCGCACCACGGAGCGCTTGATGTGGAACCCCTCGGCTCCGTCTTCATCTTCGGCTTCGTCTTCGGTAATCCAGAACAGCTTGCAGCGGTAAACTTCATTTGACGACGTCAGCTTCATCTCAATAGCGATTCTTACACCCGCGCGATTTGCTTTTTGAATTCGGCCAGCGACAGTGTGTTCGCGACGTCACCGGATTCCAGCCAGCCGCGACGCGCGGTCAGCACGCCGTAGCGCATATTGCGAAGGTGATTGGGATGGTGCGCATCGGTGTCGATGCAGAATCGCGCGCCCTTGGCCTTGGCGGTTCGCGCCAGATTGCCGCTTAGGTCCAGGCGTTCCGGACTCGAGTTAATCTCCAGCATGACGCCGCGTTTGACCGCCTCGGCAACCACCCGATCAAAGTCGAACGGGTAAGGGTCGCGATTCAGCAGCAAGCGCCCGGTGGGATGCCCGAGCAATCGAAGATGCGGGCATTCGAGCGCGCGCAGCAGGCGGTCCGTCATCTCCGCGGCCTCCAGATTCATGTGGCTGTGGACGCTGCCGATCACGAAATCGAGCTGCGCCAGCGCGTCCCAAGCGAGGTCTAATGTGCCGTCGCGCAGGATGTCGCACTCGATTCCGGAGAACACGTGAATGCCGAGATGCGCCGATTCATTCAGCGCCCGCACGCGCGCCGCGAACGCTTCCACGCGCTCTTCATTCAGACCGAACGACATCGCGATGGCTTTCGAATGGTCGGTAATCGCGATGTACTCGTAACCGTGCGCCCTGGCTGCTTCGGCCATCTCTTCGAGCGACGCACGGCCATCGGTCTCGGTGGTGTGCATATGGAGATCGCCACGCATATCTTCGAGTCGCACCAGCGGCGGGATTGCATGCTGCTCGGCCGCTTCGAGCTCGCCGCAGTTCTCGCGCATTTCCGGCGGAACCCAGGCGAGCCCGAGCGCTTCATAGACGCCTTGCTCCGTCTCGCCGGCCACGCGCGAATCGTCTTCGTTACGGAACAGCCCATATTCGCTGAGCTTGTATCCGAGCCGGACCGCGCGGATGCGCACGGCGACATTGTGCTCCTTGCTTCCCGTGAAATACTGCATCGCGGCGCCGTGGCTTTCGGCGGCCAGCGCGCGGATATCGACCTGCAGCCCTTCGCGTCCGATCTTCACGCTCAGCTTGTTCACCCCGCGCCCCAGCACCTGGTCGATACGCGGGAACTGCGCGGCACGATCGAGCGCCGCGGCCGCGCCGGGACCCGTGATCAACAAGTCGAGATCGCCGATGGTCTCCTTACCGCGCCGCAGACTCCCCGCGGGGATGATCGAGGTGATCCCTTCGACATCCTTCAGGAAGTCCATGAGCTCCGACGCGATGCGCTCGCCGAAAGTCAGCAGAAAGCGCCCGCTGCGCAGCTTGTACTGCTCAACGGATCGCAGGATCTTCTCTTCCGTTTTCGCGCCCATGCGGGGAAGTTCGCGGATTTTCTGTTCGCGGCAGAGCTTCTCGAGATCGCTCATGGTCTGCATGTGGAAATGCTCGAAGAGCAAGGCGATGGTCTTCGGACCGAGGCCCTGGATGCGCAGAAACTCGAGCGCCGTGGGCGGATAGCGTTCCAGCAGCCGCTCGCGCTGCGAACAGGAACCGGTCGCGCGGATTTCGGCGAGGATCGCGGCGAGGCCTTTGCCGATTCCCGGGATGCTGGTGATGCTGCGCGTCGGATCTCCCAGGATTTCGTCGATGCGCTCGGGATAGCCTTCGATCGCGGCCGCGCCGTTGCGATAACTGCGAATGCGGAAGCTATCTTCGCCGGCGATCTCCATCAGGTCGGAGGTTTCAGCGAGGATACGGGCGTAGTCGCGGTTTTCAAGGTTGAGTCCGGCGGGCATCCAAGCTTATTGTAGGAATCCGGAGATTCTATTCAGATCGAAGGGCCTGCAGGGGATCAATCCGGGA
>NZ_CAJCHS010000409.1 GCF_903970205.1 Nevskia soli
AAGCCGTCGTGCACGACTTTCCGAATAGCCCGGTAGCGCCGCAAGCCCGCGCGCAACTAAAGGTATTAGGTATCAATGTGCCGGGGACGACGACGGCCAAGAAGCGCAGGCCGGCGCAATAAGCAACTAGTTACACCCGACTGCGTTAAGGGGACGGATTATAGGATCCCGCGCGCAATACTCTGCCGACGGCCGCTAAATCCGCATTCTGAGCCGCGACGGTAACGGAGCTGGTGCTCCGGAAAAGAACCTTCGAATGCTTTTTCCCGCGCGAGGAAGCGGAATACACCGCTCCGTGACCGTCGCGGCTCAGAATGCGGTATTTGCACCGCCCAGGGTGGCCGCAGGCCATATCTTGTTCATACGAATCGAAGAAAGTCCGACACCGCTGCACTTACATCGCTAGACCATTCGTGGCCGGAACTGGACTCGAAGGTAGCAACCTTAACGCCGCACTTCCGCAAACGCTCTGCATCTTTCGCGAATTGCTCAGCGGAATAGAGATGATCGTCTTTACCCCTCACGATAAGCGCCTCTGGAATCCGGCCTAAGCTAGACGCCGTTAACTCCGGCGGAACGTCGCCGCCTACCGCAATCACGCCGGCAACTGCGGGCGCCGAATATGCCGCGGCACGAAACGCCATTGCTACCCCTTGCGAGAATCCGGCGAAGACAAGTCCCGGACTAATGGACCATGTAACTTCGATCTCGGCAATACAAGCCGACACATACTCGATGTTATCGGCAATCGCCGCTTCCCGATCCTGTCTTGTCATCCAGTTCGCGACTACCTTGCCCGTACGCGTTTGATAGAAGCGGTTGAGCGCCTGAATCGACACGCATATCCATCCGCCGCTCTCGGGAATCGCGCGAAGGCGCTCCATCTGCGTCTCCGCGTCCTCCGCATAGCCGTGAAAACCGACAAGCATCGGCGCGGGCCCCGACTGGGAAGGCGGGACGACCAAGTACCTGCCGCGGACCTGTGTTGCTATCGAGCTTTCAATCACCTTGCGAAGTTATCTGCCTACAATCGGATAACCCTGCCACAAGTATTCCAAAGCCTCGGGAAGGGTCTGTTGCTTCACCGCGCGATCGGTGTGCCCGGCGTTGCGGGCAAATACAAACTGGTAATGATAGCCCTTGGCGGCCAGCACTTTGGCCATGTTTTCATTAGCGACAACCCAGTCATGCATGTTGTCCTTCATGATATTCGGGCCGTATAGGTCGCGGTCGCCGACTTCCATCCAGAGACGAATCGGCTTCACGGGCGAGTTCGGGATGAGCGACTTATGGAACTCCCACGCGCCGCCGGGAGTCGCGGGGTTCGACGGCCACTGCTGGTTGACATAGGTTCCGGAGTAAGTCAGGACGCGATGATATAACTCGGGGTGATACCAGGCCATGATCAACGCGGCGGAGCCGCCCGAGCTGCCGCCCATGGTGGCGCGACCGTCGGGATCTTTGGTCAACTTCACGTTATATTGCTTCTCGACCAATGGCAGCACTTCGGTCTCGACAAACTCCGCATACTTCCCGGACATCGTGTCGTATTCGAGGCCGCGCTCGCTCCCTTGAGCGTCTCCGCTGCCGTTGCCGATCGAGATCGCAATCATGACCGGAACCTTCTTCTCGGCAATCAAGTTATCCAGAGCCGTGAATAAGGCCCGGTCCGGCCCGTCCGCTCCCACAATGAACGGCGCGGCCGTGCCGGGAACATACTGTTTGGGAACATAGACGGCGAGCTTGCGCGTATACGGCGCGGGATGGCTGGTTGTCAGGATCAGCTTCGCAGGGTCGTTCGGATCCGGCGTCCCAAAGGTATGAGGCTCGCGCGCAATACCGGGATACATCTTGCTATCCGTCGAGTTCATGGTGAACTCAAAGACGCTGCCTTGCGGGACGCCTTCATGCACGGTCATCTCCGGCGCGGGATTGTGGGTCGGGCCGATGATGAAGTTGCCGTCCGCGGTGGGCGGAGGGTTGGTCCCATCCGGTAAGTCGGTGGCTTTCACGTAGCCGGGAGTGTTGGGATCGCGCGTGGGCGGAACCGGACGGGCAGGCGGGGTTGTGGCAGCAGGCGGAGGCGGCGCCGCTGGCGCTTGAGCTCCTGCAGGATGCAGACCTGCAATCAGTGCGACGAGCAACGGGGCGAATCGAAGACGGGACATTGATGACGATCATACTCCGCCGTTACTTACCAACAGGCAAAAAGGCTACCCCAAGCTGGGTCGAGCCCCTCGGAAGGCAGCGGTAACCGCGGCTGACGCGAGCGCACCGGCGCGTCTGCATTTCGTCTTGCCGGACAATGTAATCGCAAGAAGAGCGGTCAAACCCCGACCGTTAAAGGCGTGTTCCCATTGGATTTTAGTGAACGCCCCCGGCGCGCGTGGTGTCTTATAGGCAGGAGATCGCGGTGAACAAAGAGCCGGGGCGTTAAGCGAGAACAACGTCGATGCGCGAGCCGGGTCCTGAGAATGGGAACTTCGAACGAGCCATGCGTGAATCGTACCGATTGGTCTATCAGGTCGCGTATTCGGTGCTCGGAAATGCGGCCGACGCCGAGGAGGTCGCGCAAGATACGTTCCTTACCGCCTACAGGAAGTTTGACCGCCTGCGGGATGGGGGGAAATTTCGGCCTTGGGTTGCCCGGGCCAGTTGGCGGCTGGCTTTGAACTACCGGAGGGGAGCTACGCGGGCTATGGGGCGGGATGGCGCATGGGTGGCCAATCAAGCCGCTTCCGAAACTCCCGAGCGGCAGGTGTTGGATCGGGAGTTCGAGACCCGTTTGAGGGCGCAGGTAGATTTATTGCCGGATAAATTGAAGGCCGTGGTGCTGTTGATCGGAGTGGAGGAGATGGACGTTCGGACTGTCGCTGGGATTTTGGGAATCCCGGAGGGGACAGTGCGGTCGAGGCTGCATCTGGCGCGGCGTCAGCTCTTGCGCGAGGGGTCGCAATGAGGAGCTGTTCCAACTGGGCGGACGCAATTATGGATTGTGCCCTGGGCCAAACGCCTGAGCCCGGCTTGGCGGCGCATCTCGTGATCTGTCCGCAGTGCCGAGACGCGTTGCAAGCGAGGCGGGAGATGGCGGAGCGCATGGACGAGGCTTTCCGTCGCAGCACTGCCGTCGAGCCCCCGTCGTACGGACCGGAGCGAGTGATGGCGCGCATCGCTTCAATGCCCCGGACTTCAAAGCCCCGGCCAACCGCGTGGTGGAAATGGCCCGCGGTTGGAAGCGCGGCAGCGATGTTAGTCGTGGTCCTGATCGCGATGGTGATGTGGGTGCGGCGTCCAGCGCCTCAGACTAATTTCGCCGCGCTGTCCGCGTGGCGCTCACCCACCCAGGCGCTGCTGCGTCCTCCAGTGGCGGCCGCATGGGACACAAAGCCAAGGCTAGGGGGAGAGTTCTTCAAAATTAAGCCTTCGGGAGAAATGCATGCTCAATAAGTTACGTTCGCCGGCCGCATCGTTTTTGATTTTATTTTCATCGTTCCTTTTCGCCGCATCGCTCGGCGCGCAGCAACCGCCGAATCCCGACCCTTTGAACGATCTGTTGTTTCCCCCGGAACTGGTGATGGAGAACCAAAGCGCGATTAGCCTCAGCGACGCGCAGAAAAATTATCTCCGTGCGGAACTGTTGAAGGCGCAAACCCGCTTCACGGAATTGCAATGGCAACTGCAGTCGGACATGGAAGGATTAACGGGATTGTTGAAGCAACCGAAGGCCGACGAGGCTCAAGTGCTTGCGCAACTCGATAAGGTCCTGGCGTCGGAGCGCGACATCAAGCGCGCCCAGATCGCGCTGCTGGTCCGCATCAAGAATAATCTGACCGAGGAGCAGCAGCATCGCCTGCAGGCCCGGCGCGCCGAATCGAAATAACCCGTTATGCAAACACTTAGTCGATTCTCCATCGCTTTCTTGATCGGGGCCGTTTGTTCCGCTCAATCCACTGCGCCGCCGGCGCAAACGTTCTGGTTCGCTCCCATCACCCCGGAGGCTTGGAACGAGGGAATCGGCTCCGTCGATTACCTCGATCTGTTTGCTCCCGGCGCAGCCTGGACTACCGCTTCTTCGCGGATTCAAGTCTTCAAGATGTACACGCAGATGCTAAGCACCACCTTTCCCGGTTATTTCCCCGACGCCGCGCTGCAACAGATCTTCTCCTACCTGAATAGCAATCACATTGCGCTAGCTGTGGAGTTTCCTCCTTTGACTCCGACAGCTACCTGCGGGATGGGAGTTGAAGGTTTTGCGGGAGAGACAGCGCTCCCGGTGGCTGCCCGCATCCAGCAGTTGGGCGGCAATCTTCAATACATTGCTTTTGATGAGCCCTTCTTCCACGCCAGCTCCCTGTACACCGGACCCAACGGCTGCCAGTGGACCCCCCAACAAATTGCGGCGAACGCGCTCCAGAGCCTCAACCAGATTCGAACCGTGTTTCCGAATGTGATTGTGGGAGACATCGAACCCGTTCCCGCCGGCGCCAATTGGCTTAGTGAGTACACGGCGGGGATGGATGCATGGCTCGCCGCGGCGGGCGCCCCCTTCGCCTTCTTCCACTTCGATGTAGACTGGCTGGACAATTGGGCCCCTGCCGTGGAAAGCCTGCGCGAGGCCCTTCAGCAGCGCGGCATTCCCTTCGGGATTATCTACAACGGATGGACAACGGACTTATCGGACGCCAGCTGGATAGACGATGCGGAGAACCACTACGTCGAATGGGAAGCGCAAGGCGGCGGCACGATACCCAACCATGTGATTTTCCAGTCCTGGTACCCCTATCCGACGCATGTTCTTCCCGAGGCGGATCCAACAGCCTTCACGTATCTCATCGACAGCTACTTCCGGCAGCGAACCAAGCTTTCACTCAATATCGTTTCTTCGCAGGCGACCGGCCGCTTGGCCGACAGCCAGGGACAACAGATCGCTTCCGCACCGGTTACACTGACCGCGCAGGCCACCACGGGGTCGGGGACTGTAGCGAATTATGTTCTCAGCGGCACGGTGCCCCCCGCAATTACACAGGCGGTCATTCAGATCTGCGTCAATCAATGCAGTGATGTGGGCACTGCCGACATCAATGTCTACTCGTTCCAATACGCCGGCTCCAACGGAAAGACGAGTTTGAATTTTGCGAATGGGCTTGCGGGTTGGGGAGTCGAGCCGAACGGCACGGCGGTGGTTCAACCGAGCTCCGATGCCAACGGTACATCGATTCTTATATCCGCTACTTCCACCCAACAGACCTATGTGAATTCCGTCCCCATAACTGTGGTTCCCGGCGATAGCTACAGTCTGACAATCCAGGCCCGCATACCGCCTTCCTCAGTGGGCAGCGGATACTTCGCGCTTGTTTTCCTAGGTGCCAACGGCGTAGAGGTCTCAAGAACCGCGCTCAACTTCGCACCGCCCGTCTTGACTCTCGGAAGCTCGCAGACCGGTAGCGACGGCGCCTACAGCATTTCCTTTTCACCCTTAGCCCCGGGAGGCTTTCAGTTGCAGGCGGCCTACAGTGGAACCGACGCGCTTTGGCCTGCGTTCGCAAGCGCTCCGCTTTCCACCACCCCTACGATTCCGCCGAACGGCATTGTCAACGCGGCGGACCTTAAGGTTGAACCTTTGCCCCCGGACACATGGTTCACAATCTTCGGACAAAACCTCGGGAGCGCGGCTCAGTGGACCAACGCTGACACGTTTACACTTGGGGGCGCCGGCGTCAC
>NZ_CAJCHS010000410.1 GCF_903970205.1 Nevskia soli
ACTAACGCTCACTTCCGCTTTTATGCCGAGCGCGTGATTCGACGACTTGTCGAGCATGTGAAGGATGAGCCGGCCGTGATCGGCTTTCAACTCGACAACGAGACTAAGTCGTATCGCGTTAGCGGACCGGAGGTGCAGAAGGGGTTTGTCGAGTCACTAAAGCATCGGTTCGCCAGTCTGGATGCGCTGAATCACGCGTTCGGCCTCGACTATTGGAGTAATCGCATCAACGACTGGGAAGACTTCCCCTCGATCAATGGCGCTGTCAACCCGAGCCTGACCGCCGCTTTCGCCGAGTATCAACGAAGCCTCGTTACGGATTACCTGGCATGGCAAGCCGGCATTGTAAGGAAGATCAAACGGCCCGACCAGTTCCTTACTCAGAATTTCGACCTCGATTGGCGTGGAGTTTCGTACGGCATTCAGCCGGATGTCGATCAGTTCGCGGCTGCGCGCGCGCTCGATATCGTGGGAATCGATATCTATCATCCCGGCCAGGATCATCTTACCGGCGCAGAGATCGCGCTGGGCGGCGATTTGGCGCGATCGATGCGCGGCGGCCAGAACTATCTCGTGATTGAGACGCAGGCGCAGGGATTTCCCGAGTGGACACCGTACCCCGGTCAGCTCCGGCTGCAAGCGTTCAGTCATCTGGCCTCCGGCGCCAATATGGTTTCTTACTGGCATTGGGCGACAACCAACAATGGCATTGAGACTTACTGGCGAGGGCTTCTCAGTCAGGATTACGCGCCAAACCCGACTTATAAAGAGGCCGTCGGGATCGGGGCCGACTTACAGCGGCTCGGGCCGGAACTGGTAGATCTTAAAAAAGCGAATCAGGTTGCTCTTTACTTTAGTAACCGTGCGCTTACCGGCTTTAACGCTTTCAAGTTCGGCTGGACATCGACACAGACCTACAACGACGTATTCCGACCGTTCTATGATGCGCTTTATCGAATGAACATAGAGACGGACCTTGCCGATCCTTCGACGAAGGACCTATCGCGGTATAAGATGATCGTGGTTCCAGCGCTTTATGCCGCGTCGGACGATGAGATTGCGAAGTTGAAAGCTTACGTGCATGAGGGCGGTCATCTTATTCTCTCGTTTAAGAGCGGCTTTTCGGACGAAAACCTGAAAGTACGCTCGGCCGTTCAGCCGGGCGGCTTTGCCGATGCGGTCGGCGCTACTTACAGTCAGTTCGCGATTCCTGAAAAGACCGGGCTTAGGAGTGATCTTTTCCCAGCCGTCAAGGGCGATCAGGTGCGTTGGTGGATGGAGCTACTACAGCCTACCACCGCGACGGTAATTGCTCATTATGAACACCCGGTGTGGGGCAGTTACGCGGCGATCACTCGAAACCGGTATGGAAAGGGCGAGGTTACCTATATTGGCTTCATGCCCGGCGATGCGCTCATGGAGAAGATTCTGGGTGATGCGGCTGATCGAGCGCTCGTTTCGCGGCTTGGTCGTGAGCTGCGGTTTCCGTTGATCGTGCGAAGTGGTGTGAACGGCCGCGGCAAGACGCTGCATTATTTGTTGAACTACTCGGCTTTGCCGCAAGAACTCACTTATAGCTTTGTTAGCGGAACGGACTTATTGTCGGGGAAGAGAATACAACAGGGAAGAACTATCGATCTGGCGCCCTGGGGCGTCGAAATTGTCGAAGAGGCCGCGCGATAGCTTCGACGCCGCGCGGCAGACCCTCCCTTTCGGTCGGGCTCGGTAGAGCTCTTGATTTTGGGGGTGGTTAGACTGCTATCAGGCGTTTTCTTAGTAAGTCCAAAGCCATTTGGCTGGAAAACTGGCGGATGCGTTCGCGGTCTGAGCTGAACTGGCGATGCACCGTGATCACACCTTTCAGATCGGCTAGCGAAACGTAGACCATTCCTACGGGGGCCGTGTCCCCGTCCGTGGTCGGCCCCGCGTTGCCTGTGATCGCCAGCGCGTGCGTGGCACCCGAACGGTTGCGGGCGCCGATCGCCATCGCTTCCGCCGTCTCGCGACTTACTGCCCCGTGTTGTTCTATTAACTCCAGCGGGACTCCCAATAGAGTGTTCTTGAGCTTGCGCGAGTAGGTGATGAAGCCGCCCAAGAAGTACTCGGAGCAACCGGGGACTGTCGTGATGCGCTCGGCTAACATGCCTCCAGTGATACTTTCGGCTACTACGAGTGTCGCGTGCGGTTTCTTGAGTAACTGGCCGACGACAACTTCCAGCGGATCGCCGTTTCGGGAGTAGATACGGTCGCCTAACAGGGCGTCGATCTTACCGCCTACTTCGGCCAGTAGCGTCATCGCCTCGGCTGTGGTCGCGCAGCGGGCGCGCAGGTGGACCTGGATATCTCCGGCATGCGCGAGAACGGTCGTTACCGGGTTGGAATACTGCTTGTAGACCGGCGAGATCGTCTGGTCGAGATCGCTTTCGGACATGCCCGCGACGCGGAGAATCAGCGTCTCAATCGCCATCTTCGGGACGCGGCGCTCCACGCGCGGCAGGCACTGCTTGACGAACATCGACTTGAGTTCGTGCGGCGGTCCGGGGAGCAGCAGGACCGAGCAGTGGCGGACATCGATCCATTGGCCCGGCGCCGTTCCGCGATCGTTCGGCAGAACCTCCGCGCCATCGATGATCAGCGCTTGCCGCCGGTTGATCTCGGGCATCTTCCAGCCCATGGTTCGGAAGCGCTGCTCGATGCCATCGAGAATGCCCTGGTTTAGGGTCATGCGGCGATCGATGGCCATGGCCACGGCTTCACGGGTCACATCGTCTTCCGTAGGACCGAGGCCGCCCGATACGATGGTGAAATCGGAGCGTTCGGCGGCAGTGCGCACCGTGTATGCGAGTCGTTCGCGGTCGTCGCCCACCACGTACTTCGTGGTGACCTCGACGCCGAGTTTATTCAGTTCTTCGGTGAGGAAGAGCGAGTTGGTATCGACGCGATCGGGCGTGAGCAGTTCCGAGCCGACCGCGATAATCTCCGCGTTCATCGCGCGTAGCGAAGTCCGCGAATGCCGACGTCGACGCGATGCAACGCGTTGGTCGTCGCGATGCAAAGCGCGCGCGACGGCATGAACTGGAGGCCGACAATCCCCGGCCCGGAGAGGAACAAGTCGGCCGTGCGGTCCGGCTTGATACGAACGACGCCTTTGCGCCCGGCATAAGACGCGGCTACATAGAGATTGCCGTTCTCGTCGAAATCCATGCCCTGCGGGCGGCCCACGCCGCGGAAGAACACTTCCACTTCACCTTCATGGCTGATGCGGTAGACCGAGTCGTAACTCGATGTGGTCGGCCCGGTGACATAGAGGTAGCGATCGGGTCCGTACGCCAGATGATAGGAAGAGATGGAAGCTTCGAGGGTGGCGAAAACAAAGATCTGGCCCTCGGGACTGATCTTGAAAATGGTTCCGCTGCGATCGCCGACATATAAGTTGTCTTCGTTATCGAAAGCCAGGCCGGTAGCGACGCCCATGCCTTCAACGAACACGGTCATGTTGCCGTTAGGGGTGACGCGGTACACGATTCCATCGAAGCGGCTGGAGACATAAAGCAAACCCTCGCGGTCGAAGACCAGCCCGGTGGCGTTCATCATGTCGGTGACGAACGGCTTCATGTTGAAGTTGAGATCGAGACGAAAGACAGCGACCGGGACCTTCTGGCCGCGCGAGCCGCTGAACGTGGTGAAGATGTTGCCGAAGGTATCGACGGCCGGATTGGTGACCGGGTGCAGATTTTCGGCGATCATGATGCCGATGTCGCACGTGTAGCTTTGGCTGGCGTTCTGGCCGTTCTGGATGACGAGTTCGCCGGCGGACGCGCCTTCGGGGACCTTGACGATCAGGAGCGAGTCGGACCCGATGACGATGGGCGCGGCGATGTCGCCGATTTTGACGCGCGGGCGCTCGCCGAGGGCGAAACTCTTGCCGCGAATCTGAATTTCGCCGCCGGTGATTGCGGCGACAGGGGTAACCTGCGAGATCTCGGGACGATTCCCGTTCGAGCTTTTGCGGATTCCCATGCTATTTAGACTGTAACCCCAGACTGTAAACCTAGACTGTAAACCTAGACTGTAACCATCCGATGAAGCATAAAACAAGTGCGGCGTAAACACCGGCCGCGGCGTCGTCCGCAACGATACCCCATCCGCCCGGTAAGTGCTCCAAACGGCGTATGGGGAAGGGCTTCCAGATATCGAATGCGCGAAAGAGTACGAATGCGCAGGCCCATGTTTGCCAATTGAGTTTAGACGCCCCGAAGAGAGTGACGCACTGGCCGACCACTTCGTCGACCACGATGAAACCAGGATCTTTCAGGCCAGCCTGCTTGGCGGCGACGTCGGCGGCCCAGACCGCAGGGAGGAAGAGGGCCACTCCGCACGCGCCGATGTCGCGTCCCGACCATCCCAGGGTTCTGGCCGCCAGAATTGCGGGCACGAGCGCCGCGATCGACCCGGCAGTTCCAGGCGCGACGGGGGAGAGGCCGGTCCCGAACCAGGTCGCTACCGATGTCGCGACGTTAACTCGCATCACTCTTGCTCATGACGCTTCGTCATCCTCGGCGAGGAACAGATCGCGCGGGTCGGCCGGCTCGGAAATCACGTAGCGCTCGGAGGCCCAGTTGCCGAGATCGATGGTGCGGCAGCGGTCACTGCAAAATGGAAAGTCTTCGTCGGATTTCTTGACGGGTCGTTTACAGATCGGGCAGTTCATGTTTCGAGTGAATCGGTAAAAATCAACGGGCTGGAATGAGGCCGGGCATGACGAACGATGGCGCGGGTTGGATGTGGATCAGTCCGGCGGGGGCGGGTAAAGCGATGGTTTGGAGTTCCGCGGAGCTGGACGGCAGAAGCGTTCCCACTAAGTCGTAATCGTGCGCTTCGGTGATGCGAAGCTTGCGGATCTGCCCGGGGCGCGGTTCGTCGCCTTCGAAATCGTTGATCAGCGTGACGCCGTCGATTTCGGGCGCTTGGGTCGACATGCGGCCTTGCCACAGCAGATCGGTTTCTTCAGAAACGCCTTCGACCAGAATCGACACTTCCGATCCGATCAGCTTGCGATTGCGCGCTTTCGAGATGCGGCGCTGGATCGCCATCAAGCTGCGTTTGCGATTGGCAATGGTGCGGCCATCAACTTTGCCATCCAACTCGAAGCTCTTGCTGGTGTCTTCATCCGAGTAGGAAAAGACACCGAGGCGGTCGAACTGGGCGGCTTTGACGAACTGGCAGAGTTCTTCGAAATCGGCCTGCGTTTCGCCGGGGAAGCCGACGATGAAACTGGTGCGGATGGAGACGCCGGGGATGGACGCGCGGATCCGTTCGATCAGCTTCAGGAAAATATCGCCGTTGGCGCCGCGCTTCATGCGCTTGAGCACCGGCGCGCTGGCGTGCTGCAGCGGGATATCGATGTACTTGACGAGCGACTTATGGGCCGCGATGGTGTCGAGCAGCGCCTGGGTGACGCGGTTGGGATACGCGTAGAGGAAACGAACCCATCTTTCCTGATGGTTTTCCTGCGGTGTTTCAATTTGCGCGAGGCGGCCGAGCAGTTGAGCGAGACCGTTCTTGAGGCCAAGGTCTTCGCCGTAGCAGGTGGTGTCCTGACCGATCAGATTGAGTTCGCGGACGCCCTGGCTGAACAGGCGGGTAGCCTCATTGATAACCGATTCGAAACGGCGGCTGCGGAAGTTGCCGCGATACTGCGGGATGACGCAAAACGTGCAGGGGTGGTCGCAGCCCTCGGCGATTTTGATGTAGGCGGAGTGTTTGGGGGTGGTGAAGAGGCGAGGGGTGAGGTCGTGATAGAGGTACGGTTCGGATGCCGCTAAACCCGCGTCGGCACCTTCGCAAACGGCGACGATCTTGTCGATTTCGTTGGTGCCGATGATGGCGTCGACTTCGGGCAAGTCTTTACGGATGTCTCCGCGATAGCGCTCGACCAGACAGCCGGCGACGATGAGGCGTTGCGCGCGGCCGACTTTCTTGTACTCGGCCATTTCGAGGATGGTGTCGACCGATTCCTGTTTGGCGGGGTCGATGAAGCTGCAGGTGTTCACCACCAGCACGTCGGCCTGATCGGGATGTGGGGTGAGTTCGTGCCCGCGGGCGGCGAGCTGGCCCATCATGACCTCGCTATCGACGAGATTTTTCGGGCAGCCGAGACTTACAAAACCAACTTTCAAAGTGTGTCCAGATTGGGGCAACCGGGTTGGAAAACCGGGCGGTTGGGTACCTTCAGGATAGCATCCGGGCGCGGGGAGAACTTCGAGAACGAACAAGATAATGGAACAGGGATCGCTGACATGCACACTGGCTTTGCACGCACACCGGAACCACCCTACTACGCCGTGATTTTCACGTCGCGGCGCACGGAGGGTGACGACGGTTATGCAGCCATGGCGGACGCGATGTTCGAACTCGCGCTGCAGCAACCCGGTTGCCTTGGGGCGGAGAGCGCTCGCGGGGCGGATGGAATCGGAATCACCGTCTCGTACTTCACCGATGAGCGCTCGGTTGCCGAGTGGAAGCAGAACGCGAGCCACCTGGTTGCGCAACGTCTTGGGAAAGAGCGGTGGTACGAGCATTACGAACTCCGGATCGCGAAGGTTGAGCGGGCTTATTCCGGACCGGAAGGGCGTTTATGACGCCACGCTGGGTAGCGATCGGCGTCGCAGCTCGTTGCGCGATCGCCTTTGCGGAGGGCCCACTCCCGCCAAATCGCAGACCGCGCTCGCGGTGGAAAGGGCGCGCGAGAACGGCGGGGAGTGAAAGCAGGAAGGAGAGAAGCCCGTCGCCCTCCGAGCGGGATGGCACTTACTTCCGAAGGGCAGGTAGAGGAAGTCAAAGCAAAACCGCGAGCACGCCGCTCAGGCGGCTTTCGGCCGATATAAGAGCGGCACCATGGCGCCCGTGTTCGAGATGGAAGCCGCATAGAAATTGCTGCGCCTCCATATGCAGGAGCTGGCGTTCATTTATGGCAGGTTACTATTGAACCGATAGTGTAGGCTAGTCCGTTGAGTACCGCTCCGTTACCGTCGCGGCTCTGTAACGTAGTTAGGGTCTGTAGCGTAGTGAGTCTACAGAGCCGCGCGCGTCAGCAAGCGGTCGCTAACTTACTCCTTCTCCGGCGGCGTCGCATAATAACCTTTCCGCGCTTCTACTTTCAGATCATGGTCCTTCACGCGCACTTCTATCTTGCGGTAAGAACCGTCCCGGCGTTCATCCAGCGGTGTATAACCGATTGAATACTGCGTCCGCATCTCTTCCTGTAACTCGTCAAACACCTTATCCAGACCATTGCGGCGCGAAACGTCGAACACGTGCCCGCCCGTTTCTCCGGACATTTGCTCCAGCGCATGGCGTCCGCCTCCGCCGCCGATCATCCCGTGCCGCATGTAGAAAGTAGTGTCCGCGTAATAGATGCTGTAGATCGTAACATCCGACCTTTGTGCGGATTCAATCGCCTTCTTGATCGTGAGCTTACTTCCTTCATCGTCGCCGTCCGTAATAACCACGATCGCCTTGCGGCCGACCTCGTGCGCCAGACGGTCCGACGCGGCAAGATAGATGGCGTCATAAAGAACAGTGCCAGCCTGACTGGTCGCGGTGGGGACCGGACCGGGAGTAACGCCGGAAAAACCGAAGTTCGGCTTCAGGTCATTCAAGCCGCGGTGCAGCGCTTTCTTCGAACTGGTCAGGTCTTGTAGAAGCTCGGAATCCGCGCCGAAACTGATGATGAACGCCTCGTCTTTCGGGCGCAGCACCGAATCGAGAAACGCGGACGCGGCGCTTTGTTCGATCCCGATCAGGTTCTCCTGACTCCGGCTCACATCCACCAGCAGGCCGATCGTCAAGGGCAGATTCGTTTCTTTCGTGAAGTATTTGATGGTCTGCTCTTTACCGTTCTCAAAGATCTGGAAATCATCCTTGTTCAACGTGGGAATCAGAGCGCCGTGCTTGTCGCGAACCGCGGCAAGAATGTTCACGATGTTGACGCTCACCGAAATCGTCTTATCGGAATCCACAATTTCCGGCGGCGGAGCTTTATCGCCGGCCGTTGTCGGATCGGGCCTGAGCGGACCCTCCTGCGCGCGGCTGTATGCCGCACCGGCAGCCCAGATCATCAGTGTCGCCGCAGCGACGAAGGCCAATGGCTTCATGTGATTATGGTTCCACAGACGGACTGCGCGACCGGCGAGTTACGCGTTACGTCCTATCTGTCGTGAATCAGACATGCAGCAAGCACTTGCCCAGTTGCAGCGTGACCCGGTGATGGCCGGCATTATCGAACGCATCGGACCGTGTGACCTGAGCTACCGCGAGCCCACGTTCGCGGCGCTCGTGCTGTCCATCATGGCGCAGCAGATCAGCTCGAAGGTCGCCCGCGTTTTCAAACAGCGGCTTCTGGACCGCATGCCGGACGGCGTCATCACGCCGGAAGCTATCCTGCGGATGCGCGTGGCGACTTTTCGTAAGATCGGACTCTCCGCCGCGAAGACCGAATACATTCGTGACCTCGCGCGGAAGACTCTCAGCGGTGAACTAGCGTTTGAGCGCTTCCCCGAGATGCCGGACGATGAAGTGATCGAGCACTTAGTGAAAGTAAAAGGTATCGGCGTGTGGACCGCCCACATGTTTCTGCTGTTCGCGCTGCGCCGTCCGGACGTGCTGCCTATCGGGGACCTCGGGATTCGCGCGGCCATCAAGCGCGCCTATGCGCTGCCGGAACTGCCGAAGCCCGCGGACATGGAACGCATCGCGGCGACTTGGCGTCCGTGGTGTTCGATTGCATGCTGGTACTTGTGGCGGAGCTTGGATGACCCAGGGGAGATGGTTTGAATCGACAACTGAAGTGGATGTGTGTGTTGTTCGCAACTGCGATCGCTGCGCGAGCGCAGGACAGCACGAACGCGCAAGCGGCTAAGATCATTGCACAACTTAACCGGACGGTTACTTATCGCGATGTCGCGATTTCGCCGGATGGAACTCGCGCCGCGTGGGTGCTGGGTAGAGTCGGAGCATCCGGCGCAGCGCTCCACCTATACGAGCGTGAGACTAACCGCGATGTCGAAGTGTCGCTCTCGAAATCCGCCGCGAAGGATCGTGAGGACACCGGCCCCGCATGGTCGCCCGATTCGAAGACCGTCGCCTTCCTGTCGGCCGGCGGTAAGGATGGCGCGCCGCAGTTATGGACCGTCAACACCGGTTCGACTAAGGCGAAGAAGCTTGCCGATTTAACCGGGTACGCCGCGAAGCCGCGCTGGTCTTCGGATGGCAAACAGATCGCGTTTCTCTATGTTGAAGGCGCGCATGGCGGCGGCCCGCTAACGGCTACCGGTCCGCAGACCGGCGTGATCGACGAGGCTTTCCACAATCAGCGCATCGCGGTCGTGGATGCCGATTCGGGCGTGGTGCGCCAGGCTTCGCCCGGGGATCTTAACATCTACGATTTCGATTGGTCTAGAGACACGAAGCAATTCGCCGCCACGGCCGCGCCCGGGCCGGGAGACAACAACTGGTGGATCGCGCAGCTTTATACGATCGACTCCGCATCCGGCAAAGCAACTTCGATCTACAAGCCGAAGCTGGAAATCGCCGTTCCGCGATGGTCGCCGGACGGCACGCAGATCGCGTTCATTGAAGGAATTATGAGCGATGAAGGCGCGCACGGCGGCGATCTGTACACGATCCCGGCGAGCGGAGGCGCTCCTGTCGATCACATGCCGGGGCGTAAGACTTCCGCCAGTTCGATTACCTGGCGCAAACCGGAACAGATCTTATTTAGCGAGTACAGCGGAAGCGGCGTGAACCTATCCACGCTTGACTTACAGTCGGGCACAATCGAAGAGCGCTGGCATGGCGATGAAGAAGCGCGCACCGCGGGCACTTATCCCAATCTTGCGATCGCGAGCGACGGCATCACGTGCGCGATTACCCGCAGTAGCTTCGCGCACCCGCCTGAAGTCTGGATGGGCCGCATCGGCGAGTGGCAGCCGGTAACGCATGGGAATGACGGAGTCACCCCGATGTGGGGACCCGCCGAATCGCTGGAGTGGACCAGCGATGGCTTTCAGGTCCATGGCTGGCTGTTGAAACCAATGCGTCCCGCGCCGGGTAAGTCGCCGTTAGTCGTCGACGTTCACGGCGGACCCTCTAGCATTCTGCTGCCCGGATGGCCGGCTTACAACGGCACGGTCGCGCTGCTTGCGGCCAGCGGCTACTATGTGCTGCTTCCCAACCCGCGCGGTAGTTATGGCGGCGGCGAGGCGTTTACGCAAGCCAACGTCAAAGACTTCGGCCACGGCGACCTGCGCGACATCATGACCGGTGTCGACGCCGCGATGGCCAAGTATCCGATCGATCCGGATCGCCTGGGCATCACCGGCTGGAGTTACGGCGGATTCATGACGATGTTTGGCGTGACCCAGACGACTCGCTTCAAAGCAGCGGTCGCAGGCGCG
>NZ_CAJCHS010000411.1 GCF_903970205.1 Nevskia soli
TCGACGTGCGGGCGTAAACATCGTAATTGCCGTTCCGATAGGAATCCCATGCCACCGAGACGCGTCCCGTCTTGTCCGCCGCAATGGCGGGATTCCATTCGTTCTTCGAAGAGTTCGAGACTTTCACCGGCGGGGAAAAGCTGTTTCCGTTTTGAGTCGACGCATAGATGGCGGCGCGGCAATTGCGCCAGCCCTGCCAGGCAACCCACACTCTGCCCTTGGCGTCGGTTGCGGCCACGGGATCGATATCCGAACCCGCTTCTTTCGAAATCTGAACCTGCTGCCCCGGCTCGGACCCGTTTAGAACGCGGGCGAAGATGTCGAAGTTGCCGCCGTGGTTCTCCGACCAGAAGACCCAGGCGCGCCCATTGCCGTCGACGGAAACCGCCGTACGGTAAAGATCGCCGCCGGGCTTGGTGATCGCCACCGGGTCGCCCCAGGTTCCGTTGGAATAGCGACGCGCCCATATCTGATCGCCACCCGTGGGCGCTGCATATATTTTGAAGTCCTTGGGGGCCTCGTGAAGCGCGCGGCGCAGCTTGACGTGGTCGGGATTGTGGTGGAACTGGACATAGGCCAGCCAGATTTCCCCGTTCTTACCGGCGGCGATGGAAGGGTAATCTTCTTCCTCCGGCGTCTCCGCAAGCCGGTGGGCTTGCGGAATGCGGTCGATATACACGCGGCCGCCCAGTTTGTAGATGCCGGAGCCATAGGGAACGTCCGCCGCCCGGAACTGGAAGTCGCCCTGGGCCGTGGTGAACACAAATTCGCTGCTTTCGGTGACTCCATCGGCGTCGATGACTACGCCGTTGGCGACGATCGTGGTATCGCCCGTGACGTTGGGATGAGTGGCGAGATGGAATAAGCCCCCATTGATGCGGTCCACGCCTTCGAAGCGCCATCCATCGAGCTGCGCGCTGCGGACTGCCGTCGCTTTGAAGGTTCCGTCCCAACGCGTGGTTTGGGCATCGGTGATGCCGAGCAGGACGCGGAAAGACGCGGGAGTCTGCGCCTGAAGGCAGTTAGCCAGGAGAAGGACTGCGAAGGTTGCACAAGCATTCGACGCGTTCATCAATGGAGGCCTCGGGAAAAAGGTGAGAGAGACGGCGAGCGTCTATCTCGACAAAGTCTATAGAGATATTGGGAGGCATGTCAAGTGCCCTGCGCGGCCCAAGCAGGGGTTCGGGTGTTCCGGATATCATCATCACGGATGGATCAGGCACGGTGCTGATCCTGCATAACACGACGCGCTGATGACGACCCCCGTCGGCCTGCCATTCGATTTTGCCGAGAATTTTTGGTAGCCTGACCCAATGCTCCGAGCCGCCGCTGCCGCCCTTGCGATTGCCGTCTTTATCGGTATTTGGCTGACCACTCGCTCAACGGCTGCCCCGGCAGGCTCCGACCTTCCCGGACCGCGCCAGACAATCCTGCTGACACTCGGCCAGAAGGCTGCCGGCGTCGAGCGGTGGGATGGGTCGATCGCCGTCGAGGGCGGCAGCGTTCTCGATCTGGAAGGCCGCCAGTTTCTGAAGGACGATTCCGTGTCCGGAGCTTCCGGTTGGAAGACGGCTACCCGGAAGGACACCATCGCGCCTTACGCGGATATCCATTACACCGAATTGCGACCCGGAGCGATTCCGGAGGTTTTCTATCGTCCCTGCGGGGTATATGCCACGCTGCGGGGTACGGGAACCGCGCGAGTTTCGGTGGCAACGGCACAGGGGAACTTCGATTTCCGCCTCAGCGAGATCGGGTTGCAGCCTAAGCCGTTTCTGGACGGTCGTGCGCTTGTCCAATTGGTCCCTTCGTCATCGAAGTTGTCCATCGGAGACACCCAGGACGACGAGCCCGCGATCGCGGCGCTACCGGATGGCGGCACGGCTGTGGCGTGGATCGCGTACCGCGACCGGGCGGATCGCGTTCTGCTCCGCTCGACGTCCGCGGCAGGAGAGTGGACTTCGGCGGAAGAAGTCAGTGCGCATCCGGCGGATATGTTCCGCTGCGCGCTCGCCGCCGGGGCACAACGGGGCACCCAGGGCGATCTGTGGGTCTTTTGGACGGAACGCGCGGGAGAGCAGTGGCAACTGATGGCGCGCCGCAAGACCAAAGGGAAATGGGCGGAACCGCAGGTACTTTCGTCGGCCGGATCGGCATCGTTCGTGCGAGCCGCCTCATCGCCCGCGGGCGATGTCTTCGTCACCTGGCAGCGTTCTCAAAACGGGCAAAGCGACATTTGGATGCGCGCCTTCGAAAACGGATTGTGGTCGCCGGACATCAAGGTCAGCGAATCCGCGGCTAACGATTGGGAACCGGCCATCGCCGCGAGCGCGGACGGGACCGCGTATATTGCGTGGGACACCTACGACGCGGGGAATTACGACATCGAATTCCGCAGTTGGCGCGCGGGCGGTCTATCTCCGGTTCAACGGGTGACGCGCGGCCCTCAGTTTCAGGCCCACGCGGCCGTGGCCGTCGATCGGCAGGGCCGGCCGTGGCTGGCGTGGGACGAATCCGGCGTCAACTGGGGCAAGGACCAGGGGTTTCTGATTCCGACTCCGCTGGCAACGCCACTGCACCAGCAACGCGCGATTCATGTGGTCATGCAGCAGGGCGCGCAATGGCTGGAAGCATCGAATGCGTTCGGCGAAAATGCGGAGCATCCGCAATTTGCGTTCGACGGCAGCGGCGGTCTTACGTTGCTGTTCCGCCATTGGACGCGTCAGAACGAGCGCACCATCGGCAGCCCCATCACGTGGGAGAACTACCTGACCCGCTTCAACGGTTCGGAGTGGTCTCAGCCCGTACCGCTGGAACACAGCGCTGGATCGATCGAAAAGGTTCCGGCCCTTGCCACATCGGCGCGCGGCGAAATTGTCACGGCGTGGATGACCGATAACCGGCCTTTCGCGACCCAGATTCCCGGCAAGGCGGATATCTATTTCGCGCGGCTCCCGGCCGGCGAACGTTTCCCGGATTCGAGTCTGGTGCCATATACAGAAAAGCAGCCGGAAGCGATTCCGGTCCATGCGAGCGAGGCCGCCAACATCAAGAGCGCTCGCGCTTACGTGTTGTCGTCGGGCGGGCATACCTATCGACTCTATCGGGGCGACATGCACCGGCACAGCGATGTTTCACAGGATTTCAAGTACGATGGCTCGCTGCTTGAGATCTATCGCTATGCGCTGGACGCCGCGGGGTTCGATTACATCGCCATCACCGATCACCAGGCCGGATATGACCAGGAGTTCACCTGGTGGCAAAGCCAGAAGCTGGCGCATTTGTTCTACGCGCCCGGCTCGTTCACTCCGCTGTTCGCGTATGAGCGCAGCGTGCCTTACCCGAACGGGCATCGCAACGTGATCTTCGATCATCCCGGCGTCCGCACGCTTCCGATTAGTCCGCAGGAGATGCGCGCGGAGAAGAATACCGGTCCGATTCTGTATCCTTATCTGCGCAAGAACGACGGTATCTCGATGCCGCATTCAACCGCGACGGACCAGGGCACCGACTGGCGCGACAACGATCCGGACCTCGAACCTTTGATCGAAATTTACCAAGGCTACCGTAACAACTATGAGTATGAAGGAGCGCCGCGCGCCGCCACCGCGACAAACTATCAAGCGCAAAAGAGTGGATGGGAGCCCAAGGGCTTCTATTGGAACGCTCTTGCGAAAGGCTACCGCTTAGGTGTACAAGCCAGTTCCGATCATTGGTCGACGCACATCTCCTACGCGATCCTGGTGGCCGAAAACTTCACGCGGCCGGGACTACTGGACGCCATTCGCAAACGGCACTCCTATGGCGCGACGGATAACATCGTGCTCGATTTCCGCGCTCGCGCCGGGAGTTCGGAGTACATTATGGGCGACCGTCTGCGCCCGCCGCAGCAAGCGCCGCGCTTTTCGGTACACGTGATCGGCACCGGACCTATTCTGCAGATCGACTTGATCAAGAGCGCGAGGTTCGTTTATAACGTGCGCCCGAATGCCAGTGAAGCGTCATTCGAATACATGGAGAACAATTACGTGCCGGGAAAGGATTGGTACTACGTTCGAGTGCTGCAGCAGGATGGCCAGTTGGCCTGGAGTTCGCCGATCTGGCTTGACCCGCAATAAGGTTGCGATACTCCCACGCTGTAGCAGCCCGTGGTAGTAACCGCTCCGTCGCGGCTCGGTAACTTATGCGGCTCGGTAACTTATGGATTGTATGTGGTGCTTTCGACTACTACCGGGCTACCAGGCTTGACCGGCTTTCAGACCAAAGATCCGCTCGGCATACTTTCGGCTGATGGTCAAATCCTCTTGCAAGGTTCGAGTAACTACCGTGTTCGGACGGTAGGCCAACTCGACCACGATGAGAGGCGCGAGATGTTGCTCCCTTAGATATCCAGCGACGGCCCGATAGTCGATGTCGCTATCCTCCAGGTCCTCAAGCCATAACTTATCGCGAGCGCTTCGGACGTGAATTTCCCGCAACCTGGAGCCCACTTCGCGCAGAAATGGAACCGGCTCGAAGCCGCCTTCATAAGCCCAGTCGACATCCACGCACATGTGCACATAGGCGGGGTCCGTGTGATGCAGGATATGCCGCCATTCCCGCGCATTTTCCACCAATTGCGGCGTATGGTGATGAATGCGCAGTTCGAACCCGCGTTGCGCCAGAACGCGGCCCATGCGGTTCAGCGAGTCGGCTTGTATTTGCAGTTCAGCGTCGGTCTTCGGTAATTCGCGCGGCTTCGGATCGGGATTATTCACGATGGCTTTGCATCCAAAGGGAGCGCAGAAAGTTCCGAATTCGAGCGCCGCCGCGATGGTGCGGTCTGCACCCTCGGTATCGTGCATTGGGCCTCCGACGTATAGCGACGGCAGGCTCAACGATTGCTCTTTGACGAGCGAGAGAATCCGGTCGCGCCCATCGATCGGAAAGAATGCCGGATTCAACTCGATGTTCCTGAAGCCCGCCGCGCGAACCATCGGCAGGACCTGCGGCATTGTCGCGAGCAGCGGTTGCTTTAAACGTTCGGCGTGCTGTTGAAAGATGTACCCCTCAACCGCCATCTCCGATGGCTGTCGCGCGGCCGATAGCCGACCCGCCGCCGCGCAAGCCAGCAGAAGCTCTCGCCTGGTCATAGTTGAAGGTTACCGACCGGTCGAGTCTCAAGTTCGCCGATCCCGGTTTTGAGAACCGTTCCCTGGTGCATCATAACGGAGCATCGCTCCCTGCCAGCCTCCCTCTGCTCCCGGCGGCCCGGAATGTCTTCGCGAGACCCCGTCAGCCGTGTCTTTGTGAGCGGGTCCATCTTAACTGCGGAAACCCCCTCAGGTTCTCATCCGTGCAGGGCAACCCGATTTCTATTTCGATCTGGAGCCGGCCGGTTTTAATCGTGTGGGACCCGATTAAATTCGTGGCCCATTTTGAATCCAAATGGCGCTAGTCAAAATAAGAGCCCGATACGGAAGCTCTCGCACGGTCGGGGGCTTAGCCGGGGTTAATTACCAAGTTAGGTACTAAGGAGTTGAGAATGGGAACACTTATAGGAAAAATCATTGTAGAGCCAGCGAAGGTGGCTGCCGGCCAGCCGGTGTTCGTGCAAGTGTGTGGTCCTAACGGCCAGCCGCTGACCGATCCGGAAGTCACCGTGAGCATGATGGGTGTACCGGCGACGGAGCGCTACATGCAGTTCGCAACCCCCGGCACCCGCAAGCTTATTATTCGCGCGGTCCGCGGGAAGGAGAGCGAGACGGCCGAAGCGACCATCGAAGTCGAAGCATCGACCGCGTCGTCCGCGACCCAGATCCTGCGGGTAAAGCCCGTCGCGGGTCAGCCCTACGCAGCGAACTTTAGGGTGGGTGTCCCGCCGCGCCTGCGGCCGGCGCTCGCCCGAGCTACGGCCCTGGCTTCCGAGGCAGCCTCGACGGTGGAGGCAGCCCGCCCTGCCCCTCCCCCGCCGGTTGCCGCGACTGGGAAACCCGTCGCACCGGTTTATAAGTGGGATTTTGGAGACGGGCAGACGCTCAC
>NZ_CAJCHS010000412.1 GCF_903970205.1 Nevskia soli
GTCGAGTGAGTTCCTTTCTCAATCACCTCGCCCACTTCTTCATCACGCTGGGTCCGTTCGGGCTTTTATTGCTCGGCACGCTCGATTCGTCGTTTCTGTTCTTTCCGCTGGGAAACGACCTTCTGTTAGTCGTGCTTACGACAAGACACCACAACTGGATGCTGCTCTACGCCCTGATGGCCACGATTGGATCGGTTCTCGGGTGCTTCATCACCGATGTCGTCAGCCGTAAAGGCGGGGAGGCCGGCCTGAAAGGACGCGTGAAGGAGCGGCAACTGAAGTATGTGCAGCGGCAGCTGGATAAACGCGCATGGTTCGTCCTTGCGCTGGCATCCATCATGCCGCCGCCATTTCCGTTCACGGTGTTCGTGATTGTCGCCGCGGCGCTCCGGTATTCGCGAGTGCGGCTGCTCGGCACCATTGCGGTCGCGCGGCTTGTCCGCTTTCTCGTCGAAGGCGCGCTCGCGGTGCATTTCGGGCCGCGCATCCTGAAAATGGCGCAAGCACCGTGGGTGGAAGGATTGGTCCTCTTCATCGTGGTCATCTCCATCGGCGGCAGCGCCTGGTCGATCGTCACATGGATTCGCCGGGCGCGGTCCTCTCGCCGCGTGTGATGACCTTGTAGACTACATTCTTTAAGGGTCCCGTTTTGACGCTTCGCATTCCAGCGATTCAAGCAGCCGTACTCCTTCTCTGCATCGGTTTCGGACAGGCGCTCTCAGGAGGGCAGGAGGCGCCGCCGGCCCCCAATCCACAGCCTCCACCGCCCAACGAAGGGCGGCGCGCGGGGCGCGGAGAGATGCGCCAGTTCCTCGGGCTCGGACCGCCCCCGGATGCCGCTGCCGCCGCGCGTGGCGAGAAACTCTACGCGTCCAATTGCGCCTTCTGCCACGGCGCGAAAGCTAATGGCGCGGAGGGTCCGGACCTGATCCGCTCCGCGCTCGTCCTGCACGATGAGAAGGGCGAGATCATCGGGCCGTTCGTTCACAACGGGCGCCCCGATAGAGGGATGCCGGCGTTCTCCACGCTGACCAATGATCAGCTTTACGACATCGCCGAATTTCTGCACGTGCGCGTGGAAGCGGCGGCGAATCGCGGCACGTACCAGATTCAGAACGTGGTCACCGGAAACGCCGCGGCCGGCGCAGCTTACTTCAACGGTCCTGGTAAGTGCGCGTCCTGTCACTCGGTCACGGGCGACTTGGCGCACATCGGTTCGAAGATGCGGCCCGCCGATCTGCAGCAGTCCTTCCTCTATCCGGGCGCGCGCGGATTCGATCCCGCAAACCCTACGGTTACACATGTAACCGTCACACTGCCTTCCGGTCAAACCGTCTCCGGCACCCTGAAGCGCATGGATGACTTCAACGTTTCCCTGATAGATAGCGCCGGTGACTATCGCTCATTTACAGTCGTGCCCGGACTTCATGTAACTGTCGAGGATAAGTTACAAGCCCATCGCCAGCTACTCGATCAATATACTGACGCCGACATGCATAACCTGACGGCGTATCTGGTAACTCTTAAATGAGAAGACTCCGGCTTATTGCCGTTTTCGCGTTATCGGTTATAGCGGCATCCGCCCAGCTCCTTGACCCCAAGAAGCTACTCGAGCGCCCGACCGACACCTGGCCAACTTACAACGGCGACTACTCCGGCCAGCGCTATAGCCCTCTAAAGCAGATCAACTCATCGAACGTTCGATCCCTCGCAGTTGCATGGATGTATCGAATCACTACTGTCGGTCCGCAACGCGGGGTAGGCGATCCGACCATCAAATCGACGCCGCTCATGGTAAATGGTGTTCTGTACTTCACGATTCCCGACCATATCTGGGCGGTTGACGCCCGGACCGGCGAAGAAATCTGGCGCTATGACTGGGCAGACAAAGGCGGACATCTGGTTGGCCAGCGCGGCGTCGGGATGTATGGGAACTGGCTCTACTTCCTCGGCCCTGACGGCTGGTTCATCTCGCTGAACGCAAGCACCGGTAAAGAGCGATGGCGCAAGAAAGTCGCGGATGAGAAGCTGCAGTACTTCACCACCATGGCCCCGATGGTCGTCGGCAATCACGTGATTGTCGGCGTGGGCGGCGATGCGATGGATGTTCCCGGATATCTCGAAGCTCGCGATCCTGAGACCGGGGACCTGCAGTGGCGCTGGAACAGCGAGCCGAAAGTCGGCGAGCCGGGCGCGGAGACGTGGCCCAATCAGGGCGCGATGGAACATGGCGGCGGCATGACTTGGCTGCCCGGTACTTACGACCCCGAGTTGAATCTGCTTTACTGGGGCACCGGAAATCCGAATCCCGTGTACGCCGGGCAAGGGCGCAAAGGCACGAACCTTTGGACTTGTTCCATCGTCGCGCTCAATCCGGACACCGGCAAGCTCGTCTGGTATTTCCAGGCATCGCCGCACGATACGCACGATTGGGACAACGTGGAAACGCCGGTCCTGTTCGACGCCAATCTGGACGGAAAGCCCGGCAAGTACCTCGCGCAGGCCGCGCGAAACGGTTTCTTCTTCGTCCTGGACCGCACTAACGGCAAGAGTATCCGGACCGCGCCGTTCGTCGGCACCGATTGGGCCAAGGGCGTCGATGCCAAGGGTCAACCGATCCCGGATCCGAAGAAGGAGCCCTCGGTCGACGGGTCACTCATCAACATCCCGGGCGGAGGGGGCACTAACTGGATGGCTCCCAGCTTCGACCCGCAAACCAATCTGTTCTATGTCAATGCGACTAAGGGCTATAGCTTGGCCTTTCTCACCGACACGGACGAGAAACCGGAGGGCTATGGCGGTTCCGCGCGCGGCCTGTGGTCCCAGCATGTTCTCGAGGCGATTGATGTTAAGACGGGGCAACCCCGATGGACTCATCCGTATTCAGCGGTCGCGAATGCGGGCTTAGGCGGCCCCGGCATCCTTACCACAGCCGGTAACCTGCTGTTCACCGGCGACTACGCGGGCAACCTGATTGCGTTCGATCCGGCATCGGGCGCCATCCTGTGGCACTTTCGGATGACTCAGTCTTTGACCAATGGTCCGATGACTTACATTTTGGATGGAAAACAGTACCT
>NZ_CAJCHS010000413.1 GCF_903970205.1 Nevskia soli
TGGGGTGTCGGGTTTATGGGCGCAATCTCTCGATCCGAACAACCCGACGCCGCTTAAGCCGGGTGTCAACTCGGGCCACGTGGATACGCAGACGTCGGTGCATTACTGGTCGCTTACCGGCGAAAAAGGCATCGTCAAGGTGAGCGTCTCGTTCCGTTCGGTCAGCATTCTCGGTGCGAACATACGCACGCCTCTGGGCATAGAAATGTATCCGCCAAACGCGCCGGATAAGAAGTTCACCAAGACCCTGTTCTCTACCGGCGATGAAGTGGAGTATACAATCGAAGGTCCATGCGCGGCCGAATGTACCGAAGTGCTGGCAATTCTGCCGCCCAGAGCCGCCGTCAACCTGGGCGGGGACTACAAGATTCAGGCGATTC
Source organism: Nevskia soli (assembly GCF_903970205.1). GTDB lineage: Bacteria > Acidobacteriota > Terriglobia > Bryobacterales > Bryobacteraceae > Bog-113. The sequence continues at coordinate 381 of NZ_CAJCHS010000413.1, forward strand.
AGGGAATCCGGTTTGCGGAGGCGGCGAAGACGGAACCTGACTCGATCGTGACACATCACTTCCGGAAATTTGGTTGTAACGATACCGATCCGCAATGCGCCATCAGTTTCCTGCCCAACGGCGTCATCGCACTGCCGGGCGGCGATCGGGGTACATGGAAGTTATTTGACCAGGATCGAGGAATTTATGTCCTTGTGATCGGTAACCAGCGGCAGTCCCTGAAATTCAAGCCGGGTGTGGGCCTGGTGTCAATCGACGGCAATCAGCTCACCGCGTATAAAGAAGTACGCTGAGCCGGAGAAGTTTCGCAACGTCAGGTATCGGAAGGACTCTTCCATTTCCGGCCGGATGGTTCAACATCGGTTATTCGTCTCCTTTGGAAAGCAGGAACAACCCAAGCGAAGTTGCCGCCCTGCGCTCCGGCGTGCGAGGGAAAGTTTCCACCGTCGCGTAACCCGAGTCGCGTGCCTCCAACGCCCATTGGTCGAATGTCATGACCGGTTCGAGGCCAATCGCGAGCCTCTGCCACGTCTCGGCGCGTGTCCTCCCGATTCGAACACCGTCGTGGCCAAACCGTGCCTCCGCCTCCGCCGCCAGTTCGCGAACGGCGGATTCGGCCCGCCACTCCGCCGCTGCCTCCCATGCCGTGGCGATCGATTCCGGCATTCGCACCGAACCGCGCATCGCCGCAGGAAGGTGGGCGCCGAACCCCCGTGCCGAACACACCACTGGTACATCTCATCTGCGAGCCGGGTTTTTCCAATTCCCGGCTCGCCCGAGATCACGACCACCCGTGGCCCATTCTCAGCAGCCAATTGCCAGGCTTCCATTAGCTGTTGCCATTCCGATGCGCGACCGACAAGAGGACATGATTGGCGCGGTTGCGAGACTGGCTTCGTTGCCGACGGGCCCGGCGCCCCCGGGTCGGGTGGGGCCTTCAGAATTCTGGCGAACAGCTCCCGCGTCGCCGGGCATGGGTCCACTCCCATCTCACGTCGAAGTACCCGCATGCATTGGTGATAAGTGCGCAACGCGCCGGCCCGGTCCTGATTGGCGAAGTGCAGCCGCATCAGCAATTGATGATGTGCCTCGCAAAACGGTTCGAGGGCGACGAGGCGGTTGGCCCACGCAATGGCGGCGGCGAAATCTTTCCTCTCTTCGGTAAGGAGCGCGAGACGGTGCAGTACCCCGGCCATTCGTTGTCTGTATTCGTCGCGAAGCGGGGCGATCCAATCGTCGTATAGGCCAGGCAGAAGGTCGTCTTCATAAAGCCGAGCCGCAGTTGTCAGCGCGTGCAGTTCGCGCGCGCGGTCGTTCTGGCCACACGCCGCGGCGGATTCGGCTATGGCCGCCCGGAAATCTGCGGCATCGATCTTACAGGCGGAATCATGCCGCCATTGAACGGTGAAATGATCGGTTGCGAGCGAACTGCATTCGGCCGGCAAGGCCCGCTTCAGATGATGGAGAAGCTGCCGCAGATTCGTCCGCGCCTGCGATTCGCCCGATTCCGGCCACAGGAGAAAAGCCAGCCGTTCCCGCGGCTGGGGCGAATCGCCGTGGAGGATCAAATACGCGATGAGGGATTGCAGACGGTTCGTGTTGACGGCCGTCACGGTGCGTCCCGCGACGGTGATCCGCAGATTGCCGAACAAGCTGACTTGTGTACTCACCGTCTATGTATTTTACGATTTGTGCCGGTATTTGAACGCCCCATGCCGAGCCTGCGGCTAGGCCCGGCTGGCGGGAAGTTTCATTCCCGCTCGTCCGGTGCGTGAAGCGCGGGATATGCAACGGCTGCGAGTCCACCTGCAGCCGGATCGCAATCGGGTAGTCAACCGGATTGGCCGTTTGCTGCAGACGGTCAACGTGAAGCTTCGAGCGTTCTCAGCAACATCGTGGGCGTCAGCGGCGCCAGGATTCTGCGTGCTCTGGCCGAGGGCAAAAGAGGAGAGAACCGGGCCGAACTGGCTCACTGACGGCGTGGACTGTGCTGTCCGAGATCGGCAGCGACCTGAGTGCGTTTCCGAATGCGAAGCATCTGGCCACGCGAGAGAGAAACTGTAATTTCACATCGAACAGAAGGAGATTAGTACACGTAAGGACAATCAGTCAAAATCGCAACCCGCTAACTGATTGAAAATACTGGTGAGCCGGGCGGGGCTCGAACCCGCACTGCCTACTGAGCTATCGCAAGTTATTGATTCTACAATCCGCCAGAAACGCCAGAATCGATACTTCAGCCGAACCGAGGAACACAGCGGGTACACGGGCTACGAATTCGTTAGTTGCTGATTCCCGGAAGAGGCGTATGAAATGTCCAGTGTGTGACTCGGGACTTCAGAGGCGGTCATGCTCCGGCGGTTCGACGGCGGGAACCTTCGACATGACGCATAGGAATTTCTGGTAACTCCCACGAGACGCCTTCTCTTTGAGGCGCTCGAATTCAAGCAGGCGTTCTTCAAGGGCCGACGCCAACAGGTCGTCAACCGAGATGTTTTCAGCCGTTGCCCCTTCAGGGGCCCGGCGATACAACTCTTCGGGTACGT
>NZ_CAJCHS010000414.1 GCF_903970205.1 Nevskia soli
CGTTCACGTAATCCGACGCGATCCGAGGGTCGCGCGCGTCCGCTTCGATTTCTATAATGCGGGTCTGCCCCGCCGTGTGAACGCTTAAAGACCGCGCCACGTCGTCGGTGACCCGATTGGCGACCCCGGCGCCGACCCCGGCGCCAACCCGATTCAGCCGCACGCGCGCGCTTCCCGCCACCTCGGCACTCTGAATGATCTGAATCTGCGTTTGGATATCCGGCGGCTGAACCGCGTCGCCATTCTCGGCAGGCGATTTCAGGAAATTTTCGGACACCGGTTGGATTTCGACGGAAGTTTTCGCGTGGTACAGCCTGGGCTGAAGCGAGGAGATCGAGAGCGCGATTCCGATTCCCGTCGCAACGGAAGCGGCCAAAACCCTCCAGCGGCGGCGAAGCACGGCTATCTGCTCGATCCAGAACAACGCCGGAACTTCTTCCGGCAAACGCGGAGTCTCCCGGACCGCCAGGCCCCGGGAACCCGCCTGCGACGGCGGCATGCTACCGCGAGCCCCGGAAAACCGCGATGGAAGACCCTGTGCCGATCATGGCTTCGAGCGCGCGCGTCGACACCACTTTGGCTTTATTCGTTGGCAGATAGAATATGTCCTGGGGCTGCAGCTCGAATTCCCGTGCTTTACCGGCTAATATGCGATCGAGATTCACCTGAAACTCCATCCGGTCCGAACGCCCGGCAACGGCGCGCAGCACTCGAGCGCGCGACGAACTCGCATTGCGAGCCGAGCCGCCCGCCAACGCCAAAGCATCCAGCACGGACATCCGCGCCGTCGATAGCTCGTACGCTCCCGGTCTGACGACCTCGCCGAGTACATAAATCATCTCGGCCGCCGGTACGGTAACTAGATCGTGCGGGAGAATATTGATATTCTCACCCGGATTTTCTCCGGCGAGGATCGGGCGAATTCTTATTTCGCCGACGACATACATTCCGGTGGCGTCGATGTGAGTGTCCGGCAAGGGCAGAGGGCCTTCCGCCCGCAGCCGCGTGATACGGACGGTCGGTCCGGCATCGGGCTTCAGCCCCCCGGCTTCCGCCAGCACTTCCATCAGGTTCTTGGGTCCATGCACCTGCTTGATGCCCGGTGAGACAACCTCGCCGGCGACGGCCACCGGCTCCTCGCCAAACTCTGTAACGGTAACGGTGACGGACGGGTTCTTCAGAAAAGAGCGCAGCCGTCCCCGGATCTCCGCTTCCAGCTGGGCGGTGGTTTGGCCCGCTGCTACCAGGCGTCCGGCAACCGGCAGATCGATAGCCCCGCTATCGTCGATCCGGATTGGATGGTCGGGAATTTCATCCATATCGAGGACGCGAATCGAGATTACGTCGCCGACCGCCAGCCGCGCGTGACGGTGCGCGGCCTCCTGATTATTCGTTAAGTTTGAGGTCGAGGGTGGCGCCGGGCTCTGCTGACCAGCAAACCCGGCGAAAAGCACGCCGCACGCAACAATCGCCGCGGGGCTAAGCTGCATCCGCTGACAACGCGGCTGGAGCTTGAATCCGATTCTCTAGCAAACTAACTAGCCGGGCGACATCATGGTCGATCAACGCCATCTTGGAATTCAGCTCCTGAATCCTGCCCTCCAGGGATTGCTGGGGCGCCACTGTTTCGGCAATCACCCGCTGCATCGCGGTGCGCGCGAACTCGGATACGCTGCGGGACCCGTGAACCCGATACAGGCTGCGCAGAGCCTCGTACTCTTCCGGAGACAGTCTCAGGCTGATCATCTTGGTCTTACGCTTCAAAACCGCCATTTCGTTCTCCTCCTACGGACTCGCGCAAATATAAAAATACGCGCCTTCATACAAGTAATACAACAAAACAATGGAAAAGTTGCGGTTTCTCGAAATAATCTCAAAAATAATTTTCTTTGAAATCCGGAAATCTTTGACGATTACTTGAAAAAACGCAGTCGCCGCTTGCCCGCCCGGGGGCTCCGGCGTGCGTAAGGCAGCTCGGTCCCGTCGAGTACGTGTTGCGGGTTATCCTGTAGCAGGCGTTGGGCTTCCGCTTCGCCGTGCTTCTCCGCGATCATCTGAAATGCCCGGTCCAGGCGCGGCGGACGCGCTTCCATGTCGTGCGCATCGCTGGCCACGAAGTGCGCCTGGCCGCCTTCGATCCATCGCGATGCCAGGTTCTTTGCGGTCCGTCCGAAACGGCCTTCCAGCGACTGCGCCGTGATCTGCGCGTAACAGCCGATTCCGATCCAATGGTCGAGCCGCTTGACATCTTCGGACAGGGCGCGATTCCGTTCCGGATGGGTAATCACCGGAATCATGCCGGCGTCCTGCAGATGCTCCAACGCCCGATCGATCCCCGGCGGAATCAACATTTCCGGCAGCTCGACCATCAGGTAGCGTAAACGGTTGACGGTGTAGAGGTCCCGATTCGCCAGCGCGCTCTCGATGTTGCTGAAACTCAGGTGAAAGTCGCAGCCGAGATGGATGCGCGGCGTTCCCCCGCTCGCTTCCCGCAACTTCTCCACTCGGGTTTCCAGTTCCGCGCGGTCGAACTCGTAGCGGTCATTGGCATGCGGCGTGGCGACGATATCGGTGGTCCCGGTCTCGGCCGCAACGCGCAGCATGGCCAAACTGTCCTCGATCGTTTGCGCGCCGTCGTCAACGCCCCAGATCAAGTGACTGTGAATATCGATCATCAGCGACGAAAACCAGCATCGCACGAGGCTGGGTCATCAATTTAAGGTTCCCTTGAACGGCTTATCGGGGTCCCT
>NZ_CAJCHS010000415.1 GCF_903970205.1 Nevskia soli
ACCGGAGTCGTCCAGGATGCCGCCGGCTGGAAGGTTCTCAACGCGCAAGTCACGGTCAAGTTTGCAGGCCGGAAGAAGGTAATTGCCACCGCGATCACCGACCACAAAGGAAGCTTTACGCTGTCCAACGTAGAAGCCGGCGCATACGATGTCTGCTTCGCTTCGACTGGATACGTAGGCATCTGCGAGACTGCCGTCGTCCTCAAGCCGGGTCTGAACAACCTCGGTTCGATTCGGCTCCGGAGAGACATCCAAGGTGGCATCAGCATAGAGTCGCCCGCGCCGGAACCTAATAAGTAGGCCCGATCACAGACCTGAACACAATGTTCTCGCCATACTTAGGGCATGGACAAGCGATACAGTCATCCACCTGGAAGAACGAGCGCTGAAAGAACGCAAGATGTCCGACCGCATGTCGGATTCGATCGCTAATTTCGTTGGCAGCATTCCCTTTGTCATCATTCGCGTTATTCTTTGTATGTTGGTGTCACTCGAAGGCGTTCTACTTTCGACCTTCGTTCTAATCAGACAAAACCGGATGAGCCAGCGAGCTGACCACCGCAGCCACCTCGATCTCCAGATCAACCTACTCGCCGAAAAAGAGATCACAAAAGTGTGTAACCTCAGCGGATGATTTGTAACCGGCTCGGGATAGAGGAGGCGGTGAGCGACCCCGAAGTTGTCGAATTAGCGAAATTACCGCAGTTGACAACCTCGCGGAAACGCTGGACGAACGCATGCCCGCCGACGTTTAGAGCGCGACACGGAACCGCGAACTCACACGCCGCGTCACTGGAGTTCGTGCGGCGATTCTTCGAATTGACTCCACACTGGTACGATCATCTCGATGCCGAACGAGATCTATCCGCCTTCCGCTGAGTTCGCCGCCCGTGCCCACATCGGGAGCATGGACCAATACCGCAGCTTGTATCAGCGGTCGCTGAATCAACCCGCCGAGTTCTGGGGCGAAATGGCCGAGCGCGAACTCGCCTGGTTTGAGAAATGGACTACCGTGTTCGACTGGCAGCCGCCGCAGGTCCGCTGGTTCATGGGCGGCAAGCTGAACGCCTCATACAACTGCATCGACCGGCACCTCGAAACATGGCGCCGCAACAAGGTTGCGCTGATCTGGGAAGGCGAACCGGGCGACTCGCGCATGATCAGTTATCAGGAACTGCATCGCCTTGTGTGCCGTTTCGCCAACGTACTCAAATCTCGCGGGTTAAAAGCCGGCGACCGAGCCATCATCTACATGCCGATGGTGCCTGAACTTCCAGTGGCATTACTCGCGTGCGCGCGCCTCGGAATCATTCATAGCGTAGTTTTCGGCGGTTTCTCAGCCGAGGCTCTCAAGACACGCATTCAGGACCTGGAAGCACAGGTCGTCATCACTGCCGACGGAGGTTACCGCCGCGGCCGCGAGATCAAACTCAAACCTGCGGTGGATGAAGCTCTTACGGAGTGCGAGTCCGTCCAAAATGTGATTGTGCTCAAACGGACCGGCTCCGAAACCTCGATGCGGGAAGGCCGCGATCACTGGTGGGACCATCTCGGGCGCGAGGAGGGGGAAGTCTGTCCCGCCGAGCCCATGGACTCCGAAGCGCCCCTCTTCGTACTCTATACCTCGGGAACCACGGGTAAGCCCAAAGGCATCGTACACTCAACCGGCGGCTATCTGCTCGAGACTACCCTAACCATGAAGTGGGTGTTCGACCTGCGCGATGAGGATATCTATTGGTGTACAGCGGACGTAGGGTGGGTAACTGGCCATAGTTACCTGGTGTATGGTCCTTTATCCGCGGGCGCCACCTGCCTGATGTACGAAGGCGCGCCGGATTTTCCGCAACCCGATCGATTTTGGCGGCTTATCGATAAGTACCGCGTCAATATCTTCTATACTTCTCCTACCGCGATTCGCTCGTTCTTAAAGCAAGGTGACCAGTGGCCGGCCGGGCATGATCTTTCCAGTCTGCGTCTGCTCGGGTCGGTAGGCGAGCCGATCAATCCCGCCGCCTGGGACTGGTATTACCGTGTGATCGGGGGCGAGCGCTGCCCGATCGTAGACACCTGGTGGCAAACCGAGACCGGAGCGATCATGATTGCGCCGATGCCTGGGGCCACGTCTTTGAAGCCCGGCTCGGGCACGCTGCCTCTGCCCGGGGTCGAAGCGGACTTGGTCGACTTACAGGGTAAGCCGCTCGGCGCTAATCAGGAAGGCTATCTGGTACTTCGTCACCCTTGGCCGAGTATGTTCCGCACGCTGTGGAATGATCCCCAGCGCTACGAAGACAATTACTTTAAGAAAGTGCCCGGCGCGTACATGACAGGGGACGCAGCGCGGCGCGATGAAGACGGTTACTACTGGATTCTGGGCCGCGTGGATGACGTGATGAACGTCAGCGGCCACCGCCTGAGCACGATGGAAGTCGAATCCGCGCTGGTGCGCCATCCGGCGGTTGCTGAAGCCGCCGTAGTCGGAAAACCGCACGAAATTACCGGACAATCGGTAGCTTGCTTCGTGACCTTGAAGAAAGGCGATTACGATGAGCAGCAACTCGGCGGTGAGCTGAAACAGTGGGTTGCGAAGGAAATCGGCGCCTTCGCCCGGCCCGAGCAGATCCGGTTTACCGAAGCTTTGCCGAAAACCCGCAGCGGCAAGATCATGCGAAGGCTGCTGCGCGAGATTGTAACTTCGAATTCGGTATCCGGCGATGTAACTACGCTCGAAGATCTAAGTGTGCTCGCGCGTCTTTCTTCGCACCAGGACGAAGATTGAACGCAAACGATAACTCTTCCATACCTTACTTCAACAAACGAAGTCCCGAGCGCCTGGCTGCTTCTCGATTTACGTCCGCGATCTGAGGTACAACGGAGCTTATGAAGAAGTCGATTGGCGACAGTTTGATCCCGCAATCCTTGAGCCTCGAATTAGGACTGGAACTGATCCGAAATGCGGGTTTCGACGGCGTCGAATTGTGGCTTGGCGCAAAGCCATGGTTCCAAATGACGACGACTGATGCGGAACTGCGGGTCCTGGCCGCCAGAGTTCGCGATGCGGGATTAAGCGTCTCTAACGTCTCGAATACTCTCGATTGGAATGAGAATGTCTCGGCTCGCGATCCACGCCTGCGCGAAGCTGCCGTCCGGCATATCGAGCGGCAACTGGAGGCCGCGCGGATCTTCCAGACAGACGCTATCCTGATCGTCGCGGGAGTGGTTACGTCTGAAAATCCTTACAACGAAGTGTATGCGCGGACCGTAGATGCGATGCAGCAACTGGCGCCGAAAGCGGCGGCCGCAAAGGTTAGGATAGGCGTCGAGAATTGTTGCTCGGAACAACGGTTTCTACTCAGTGCGCGGGAGTTCGCATTGTTTCTTGACGATGTTAATAGCCCATGGGTCGGCATACATCTGGACGTCGGCAACATCCACGACACAGGCTTCGCCGAACAGTGGATCGAGATACATGGTCCGCGGATTACCCGGATTCACTTGAAGGATGTGCTCAGGCATCGCGGCCGATGCGGGCAGGAAAGCGTGTACACGAACATCTTCCTCGGCGATAACGATTGGAAAGCTATCAGAGGGGCTCTAAAGAAAGTCAATTACGATAGCTGGCTCATAGCGGAGATGGAAAGAACTTATAAGTTCGCGCCCGATCAGCAGTTTTACGACACGTCGGCCGCGATGAGCCGTCTGATCGAGAATCGTCTATGACGCGCCGCTCGCTTCTTCAAGGTGCGGGCTTTGTATTCGCTGCTTCACAGTTTTCTCTGCTCTCGCGAACTGGGTCAGCTCCGCGATTGCACATTGCCCATGAGGACCATTTGCTGGCGACGGAGTCGGCGCTCGGGTACAGTCAAGTACTCGCGACGACGACGGGTAAGTCCCTGAAGGGATGCTCTATCGTAGCTGGACTGCGCAATCTAAGGGATCGAGAAGGCTATTTCCTGGCTGATGCCGTCGGCGAGGGCAGATGGTTACTGATCGAGAGCGGCCTTAGCTTCGCGACTCCTTCCGAGTCTGCTTATCACCGCCGCTTTATGCGAGAGTTGTTCGGATTGCAAATTGGGCTTCATGTAGCGTCACAGGATCTGAAAGACTTGTACGTCACTTATGAATGGCCGGTTTGTTGCATGGTTCGTCATTTTGGCGGAGCGACACCTATCGAAGCCGACGGTAATGACGTAATTGCCAGAGCCGGAGGCATGCCGATCGCGGTTCGAAAAAAGATCGGGCGGGGCGGAATTGTTTACATCGGGACACCGCTTGGACCCCTACTGCCCTCCGGAGATCGCGAGGCGATTGAGTTAGCCCGGGCGTTGACCGAGGCTAGTTACTAGCTGCGGGCCGGACCTGGTCGCGATGCACGGCATCCAGCACTCCGTTCACAAAGTGCACAGACTCCTCGCCTGAGAACCTGCGTGCAAGCTCAAGCGCTTCATCAATCAATACCGCGGGGGGAGTGTCCGTATTCAGTAACTCATATACTGCCAGCCGGAGTACATTGCGGTCGACCGCCGGCATGCGCTCAATACGCCAGTGCTCGGCATGCTTCTGAATCAGAGTATCTATTTGCGGAGCGTTGTGGACCGTGCCGCGCACCAGAAACTCCATGAACGGGTCAGCCGGCACGCGGGCCTGATCATCTTCACGCCCAAGAGACACATAGAAGCCTTCGATCGATTCGTTTATCGGATGCTTGCGCTGATCCCATTGGAACAGAATCTGCAGAGCGCGTTCCCGGGCTTTGTGGCGGGACGCCATGTTATCGCGACCCGTTTCCTAGTTGACGCAGTAAGTCAGCCATTTCAATCGCAGTCA
>NZ_CAJCHS010000416.1 GCF_903970205.1 Nevskia soli
TGTTCGTCACGATGCGAACTTCACGCGATGAAGACAGAAATTTGCCGGTTAGGTCCACCGAAATTGTTTTCGGTTTTCCAGCCGGTATTCCCATGTCGTCGATGACTGTCTCCCACTGACCCGCGTTGTTCTTTACCTGCAGGTAAGGTAAGATCAGTCCGCCTTTGCCTTCCTGCGCCGCGCCTTGAAACGTGCTGCCGTCGGCCCAATCCACCCACCCGCTGAGGATGAGGACAGCATTGTTGTCCGGTGCGGCACGCCCGAAATCCAGATCGATGGCGTGCTTCTCGGCAACCCCGAGGTAATTGCGTTTGAACCGGTCGGGATAGATCAGGTCTCTGCGTAACAGCGCCGGGCGGATATCGTTGCCGTGGTCGTCTCTCGCGCGAATCGGGTAGATCCGTTTCTCGACACCGAATAACTTGAACTCCGGGAAAGGCGGCGACTTGAACTTATCGTTCGTGAAGATTTGCTGCGACCGCGGGTGATCGACCGCAATTAACTGCACTTGGTCGAGATAAGAAACTTCCCTAAGTTCCTCGGTGATCCGCACCTCGTACTCGCCATCGCGCGCTTTTAACTTATCTCCCGCGATTTGGACGTACTCATCGTGATCGACCGGGAAGTATTGGCCGTCGCCCGAACTTGCGCCCAATGGCGCTACCCCGAGAACATCCGTGATGAAGTCGAACCCGTGGCCGTTCCAGGTGAAGATCATGGGGCAAGACCCGGAGAGCCGCTGCGCTTCATCGATCGATAGCGCGTCGTCGGTTTTCTTCTGCGGCTCATTCTGGATCAAGCCGTTGATCCAGGTAATGCGCACGGTGTCTGCTTGCGGGTAGTTACCCATGCCGAACCACCGCGGAATACCGTCGTAGATCTTCTTTTGATAAGTCGCGCCGGCTTTAACTTCGATCGTGGATCCAACGCCGAGCTTTACGTTTTTGATTCCGTTGATCTGAATGGTCAGCCAGCGCTCGGAATCTTTGGTCGCCTCGGTACGGTGAACATTGCCTTGTGCGTCGAGATGGAAGAGCGGCGCTTCCAAGTCGGGCTTGGAAGTTACTGGAGTTAGTTGCACGCCGTCGTTCTTCAGAGCCAGACCCTCAGTAACGACATCTATGAAGCTATCGTGATTAAAGTCTTCCGCGGTTAGTCCGTGCGCGCCTGCGGGAAGCGCCGGGATTGGTTCCGCACCAAAGACTCCATTCAATTTGTCGCGGTACAAGATACCGGTATGATCGGCGTAGCTCACCACCAGGTCGCGCGCGGGCGTTTCCGGGCGGATGGCGAAACGCGTTACGTCGATGGCATGTCCGGCGGCGAACGGGAAGGACTTAGATTCATTGCTGAAACCAGCCGATCCGTTATTGCGCATCAAAGCGGAATCCTCGCCGAGCAGGATCAGATCCATGTCGTTGTCGTGGTCGTAATCGAGCCAGATCGCGCGCTCGAAGCGGCCGGACGGCATCGCTGCATTCACTTTCTCGTACTGGCCTTTCACATTCCGGTAAAGCTCGACACCGGACTTGCGGATAACGCATAGGCCAAAGACTCCATCGTTGTAGAAGTCTCCGGGAGCGATATAGAGGATGTCGTTTGCCGCGATCACTTGGCTCGTTCCGGGGTAAATGGAAGCACCGGCGGCGGACCACGCGATCACATGGTCGCGATCGAGGGGCGCGAATCCGGATACGTGTTGCGCGATCACTTTGTCGTCATACTTCGGCTGCACCGGCTCGCTTGCGCCGGCGGGAAGATCGATCGGGTCATAGATCTCCGAGTAATCGTTCGCCTCCGCATCTTCCGCGAGAACGGCGCCCGCCTGGAGTGCTTTCAGCTCCTGAAATTGCTTGAGCTGCGCCGCTGATTCCGCGGGACGATTGGCCTGTCGATAAAGATTGTAGAGCTGCAGATGAGGCGCTGCGAAATTCGGATCGAGCTTGGCCGCAAGCTCGAGCTCGGCGATGGCCTTGTCCCGGTCGGCGCCTTGTTTATAGAGCACGCCGAGGTTGTAATGGGTCTTGGCGTCGCTCGGGACCAGTTTCTCCATTTGCTCCAGCTCGTGAATCGCGCGCGGCGTATCGCCGTCTTTTTTGGCAACAATTCCGAGATTGAACCAGGTGTGAGGAATCGACGGGTCCTGCTTCTGTGCCTTCTCGAACTCGGCGATGGCGGCTTGCGTCTCACCGGCACGAAGAAGCGCGAGCGCATAATTGACACGCTCGCGGACTGAGTTCGGCTGCAGTTCGAGAGCCTTGCGAAACTCCTCGACCGCTTCCTTTTGCGTAGTCGGATTTTCGTAAAACGCTTTGCCGAGATTACGGTAATGCCACAGCAGGTCGACCTTGGGATCCACCGGCGCGGCATGAAGGATGAACCACGCGAACACAGCTAGCGCGAACGCTCCGAAACCAACTCGTTTGGTGTTGCCCGACATTTTCCCCATGAGCGAAATCTTCTCGGATTATGACAGCGCGACGTTTGCGGATTTCATAGCATATTCCTATTACCATGGTCTTGTCAGGAAATTGACGGGTTTGGCTGTACACTATTTCGAGGTTCTGAATCGTGAATAACCGACCCACTTGGCTGCGCTTCGGTGCAGTTGTAACTGTCATCCTCTTGCTGGCAGGATGCCACCGCGATCCGAATTACGCGAAACAGGAGTACTTGAAGAGCGGGAACAAGTATTTCTCGCGCGCCCGCTACAAAGAGGCGATGATCATGTACCGCAAAGCGGTGGCGACCGATCCGAAGTTTGGCGAAGCGTATTACAGGATTGCCCTGACCTACGAAGCCCTCGGGCAAACGGCGAGTGTTGTCGGAGTGCTGCGCCGCGCGACGGAGTTGATGCCGCCCGGTACGCCGGATTGGAACGATGCGGCGTTGAAGCTCGGCGAGATCCTCGTTCAGGGCGCCGCGTTGAATAATAAGCCAGGCCAGAATACAAAGCCGCTGATGGATGAGGTGAATCAGCTCCAGGCGACTCTCGATCAGAAAGCCCCGAATTCCTTTGAGGACGAACGTCTGAAGGCCGAGATCAGCCGAGCCGATGCGGCCCGCGAGGTATCGCAGCACGACGTTCCGGCTTTTAAGAAGAGTCTGGAGGACGCGATCGAAAACCTCAGAAAGAGTCTGCAAAAACGACCGAACGATGTGCAAACTTCGTTGACGCTGGCGCGGACGCTGGTGGTTTACGGCGAGCCCAAAGAAGCGGAACAGATTTACCGGCAGTTGATCGTCCACGACAAGACCCAGACAACCGCGTATGCGGAATTGTACCGGCTTTATGCGGCGGAGCATCGGTCAGACGACGCGGAACAACTGCTGAAAGAGGCTATCGCGAATAACCCGAAGACTTACTCTTTCCGAACGTTGCTTGCGGCTTACTACTTCAGCAAGAACGATCGGACGCGGATGGTCGGCGTGCTGGACGACATCAAGGCGCACTCGAAGGAGTTTCCGGAAGCCTATCTGACCGCGGGCGATTTCTACGCGCGAATCGGCGACCTGGATGCGGCCATGCGCGAATACAAGGAAGGCGAGAGCAAAGACGCCGGAAAGCGGAGCGAATACGGCAAGCGAGAAGTGGAAATCCTCATCCGGCAGAATAAACGGGACGAGGCGTACAACAAAGTTCTGGAGATGGTGAAAAACGATCCGAAGGACGCCGATGCGCGCGGTTTGAAAGCCAGCTTCGCGCTGGATCGCGGCGAAGTGGACCACGCGATTTCGGAGTTTCAGGAAGTGGTTGCGCAGAAACCTGATAACTTCGTGGCGCACTACGATCTGGGGCGCGCTTACGCCGCCAAAGGCGAGTATCAGCAGGCGGCGACGCAGTATCGGGAGGCGCTGCGCATTCGTCCGGACTACCTTCGGCCCAGAATCGCGCTGGCGGAAGCGCAGTTACAACTCGGCACTTACGATCAGGCTTTGAAGACGTCCCAGGAAACGGAGAAGCTCCAGCCCAATAACGCGGCCGCTAAGTTAGTGGAAGGTATTGCGCTGGCGCGCATGGGTCAGGCCGAGGAAGCGCGCAAGGTATTCGAATACCTGGTCAAGACTACGCCGAAATTTGGGGACGCTTTTCTGCAGTTAGGGAGCCTCGACATGGCGCAGAAGAACTTCGCCGGGGCGCGCGAGAACTTCATTCAGGCCAGGACGTTGAATCCGGGCGACATGCGTCCGCTATTAGGGGAAGCGGAATCCTATCTGGCCGAGAAGCAGCCGGATAAAGCCCTTGCTGTGTTCCAGGCGGAGGTGACCGCGCACCCCGATCGCGCCGATTTGTTGAAGGCTTTCGCGGAACTCAAGAGTCAGCTCGGGCAGTACGACAGCGCCGAAGCGGACTATAAGAAGCTGCTCGACCATTTCAAGGAATCGAGCAATGAGACGGCCCAGACTTATGCGTCACTTGGCCAGCTTTACGCGCGTAAGGGGGATTACAACCTCTCGATTAGCTGGCTCGAAAAGGCGCGTGCGCTAGAGCCAAATAGCGCGCGGCTTCTATTGGTGCTGGCCGCATCTTATGAACATGTGGGGCGGACCCGGGATGCTCAGGCGGCTTACCGTTCGGCGCTCGCGCAAGATCCGGGGAACGGCCAGGCTTTGAATAACCTGGCGTTTTCGCTCACGCAGCATAATATGGACCTGAACGAGGCGCTCACGCTGGCGAATAAGGCCAAGCAGTCGATGCCTGATTCGGCGGAGGTGGATGACACGCTGGGATGTATCTACATCAAGAAGAACATGCCCGACGCGGCGGTAGAACAGTTCCGGGCGATTACGGCGAAGTATCCGGCTAACCCGTCTTTTCATTACCACTATTGCGAGGCTCTCTACGCGAAGGGCGATAAAGTAGGCGCGCAGAAGGAGTGTAATGCGGCGCTGGCCGACAAGCCGGCAGCTGCAGATGCGGATGGAGCGCGGCAGTTACTGGCTAAGTTGCAGTAGGTCGGAACGTGCGTTCTTGCCGCGTCGTAGGCTAGTTGCATGCGCACGCAGATGGGGGTTGTTCATTGGCATGGCTGCTAACTAGATGGTAGGATATGGACGTAATTCTCGGCGAAGGTAGCGATGACGGACCTGCAATTGTACTTAGCGATCGGAGTTCCTATCGCATTCAACGCCCTCGGGTTCGCGCTTTTGTCGACTCTATTATCCGCGCGGATCAACGACGTACAGTCGAGGGTGACTGAGCTACGCACGGATATGGGTTCCCGATTCGAGCATCTGGAAAAGCTTTTCGATGCGAAGCTGAGCCTCGTTGAACGAGTACTCGACGCTCGCCTGAAGTCGCTGGACGAGCGCTAAGCGCGGACGTGGATCCCGCCGATCACGCCGCCGGCAAACTACACTGGATTCATGATCGAGACGCCCACTGCTCCCGCGACCGGAGCCCCCACTGTCAAGGTCGCCCCCACCCCGCCCCTGCCGACTTTCGCTACCTTTGCCGAAGAGCGGTTGCATCGCAAGCAACGGTTGGCGGCAGCGTTTCGCTTATTCGCCAAATTCGGATTCAGCGAGGGCGTTGCCGGCCACATCACGGCGCGCGACCCCGAGCGCACCGATTGCTTTTGGGTGAATCCGTTCGGCGTCCATTTCGCGCACATCCGCGTTTCCGACCTCGTCCTGGTCAATCACGCCGGGCAGGTGATCGAGGGCAACATGCCGATCAACGAGGCGGCTTTTGCGATTCATTCGCGCGTTCATGAGGCGCGTCCGGATGTGATCGCCGCGGCTCACGCGCATTCGCTTTACGGCAAGACGTGGTCGTCGCTGGGCCGTTTGCTCGATCCGATTACTCAGGATGCGTGCGCGTTTTACCAGGATTGCGGACTGTTTGCGGACTATACCGGCGTGGTTTATGACACCTCCGAGGGTGACCGGATCGCTGCGGCGCTCGGAGGCAGGAAGGCTGTGATTTTGCAGAACCATGGGCTGCTTACCGCCGGCAAGACCGTTGATGAAGCGGCCTGGTGGTTCATCACCATGGACCGCTGCTGCCAATCGCAATTGCTCGCGGAAGCCGCGGGTCAGCCCATCAACATCGCGCATGAGAGCGCTTTAGTCGCGGCGCAGCAGGTCGGCGGCGCGCGTGTTGGATGGTTTCAGTTTCAGCCGCTCTGGAACCTGATTTCGCGCGAGCAGCCGGACTTATTCGAGTAACTTCATGACACGACGAACTTTCATCCAGACCGCGGCTGCTACTGCGGCGGCCGCGCCTGCTTTACGGCCCGCACCGGGCAGTAGCGTCTCCCCGCAACTGTCTGAATTTCCTTACGGCGCGATGCAGCTCACCGAAGGGCCGCTCAAGCGGCAGTTCGAGCAGAATCATGCGTTCTTTCTGAACCTCAGCGACGATCGCATGCTGAAGATTTATCGTGAACGGGTAGGTTTACCGGCGCCCGGCGAAAACATGGGCGGATGGTATGACGATTTCTGTCCGGGCGCCCACTTCGGGCAGTACATCTCCGCGCTGGCCCGCTTTGCGGCGGCTACCGGATCGGAGCCGACCCGCGCCAAAGTTAGCCGCTTAGTGGTAGGTCTCGGGCAAACGATCGATCCCACGGGTAAGTTCTTTGTCGATCTGCGGTATCCGGGGTACACCTACGACAAGCTCGTTCTGGCGCTTCTCGACGCCCATACCTGGGCAGGGGATCAGCAGGCTATTCCTTTGTTGTATGCAATGACTACAGCGGCGCGCCCACATATGCCGGACCATGCTCTGACGGACGAAGAGAAGCAGAAGTACCCGCATAAAGATGAAACCTACACCTGGGACGAGACTTATACGATCGCGGAGAATCTGTTCCTCGCCTATGAGCGGACGGGCGACCGGATGTTCTTCGATATGGGAAAGCGCTATCTGCTGGACCGCACCTTTTTCGACCCCCTGTCGCAAGGCCGGGACGTGTTGCCCGGTCTGCATGCTTACAGT
>NZ_CAJCHS010000417.1 GCF_903970205.1 Nevskia soli
GCACTACTCTATTCAGACCGCCGCGCGATGACCCCTTCATAAGGAACCGCTCGTGGCGCACAGACTCGTCCGTGCCGTGTCGAGACTATTCCCGACACCGTCTTTGCGCACGCACTCTCGCGCCCGGTAGTGCCATCATCATCTCATCGTGTCCTTCGCCAGCGAACTCGAGTCGGTGCTGCCGCCCGATCTCCCGGAGCGCGATCGTCTGATTCATCTCGGCGCACGGCATCTGGAGCGGATCGACGAAGCGAACCGGCACTTCAATCTCACCCGCATCGTCACCCCGCGAGACGCCGCGATCAAGCACGTCCTCGATTCCGTTCTCCCCTGGCGCTTCTTCGCCGGCGCCGCCGCGATTCTCGATGCCGGAACGGGCGCCGGATTCCCCGGCATCCCTCTCGCGATCGTCCTCCCCGGCCAACAATTCACCTTAGTCGAATCGATCGGCAAGAAAGCCCGCTTCGTAGCGGAGGCGACTGAAGCTCTTGAACTAACGAACACGACAGTAGTCAACGCCCGCGCCGAAGAATACCTTCGCGAGGCGCCCCCGATCCTGATCACCGGACGCGCGGTTGCGCCGCTTCCCAAAGCCTGCGACTTATTCGGCCCCGCCATCCGCGCCGGTTCGCGAGCCCTACTCTATAAAGGTCGCGACATAGACACCGAAATCGAAGCAGCCACGCCGGAGGCACGCAAACACAAACTGAAGCTAAGCGTGCTAGCTCGGTACGAACTCCCTGAGTCCTCGGGGCTGCGCACGCTAGTGCAGATGTCCTCGCATGTACCATAGACGCATGAAGGCGAAGCTGCTGGTCGCGCTTTTGACGATGTTCGTTGGGCTCCCTGCCGTAGCTCAGTTCGATGCCGCGGAATTCGCCGTAAATTTACTTGCGAGGTATGGGCACGGCAGTCCCCTTACCACGGAGACGCTCGCCCTCGGATCGGGAGTCGAAATCGTCGTTAATTTCGCCGCAAACGGGCATGTCTGCAGCATCCAGCTTCCACCAACAACGCCGGCATTTACCGCCCAGTCAGGAGAGGACGTGCTCACGGAGTTAGTCCCATTAGATATGCGAGGACGAGAACGTGGCCGTCTCTTCGGGGCGACAGGTGCGCCCTCGGTCTCAAGTATCCGGTACGAAAACGTCACCATCTCCGAGTCATGGCAAGGCGAGAGACAAACCGGGACTATCGTGATATTCCCGAAAGAAGAGTGCCCGAATCGTCTTAGTCAGTAGAAGCAACCGAGTGAAAGGTGAACAACCAATGACCTTCGCGATAAGACTAACCGTCGCAATTAGCTTCTTATCGTTAACCCTGGCGGAAGCGCAGACGTTCGGATGGGTAAAGCCTTCTCTATCCTCGATACCTTCGGCCAGATCTGCCTCTGCGCTTGCCTATGATTCGGCCACTGGCTCGGCAGTACTCTTTGGCGGCGAAACCATAGACGGCATCTTCTACGGGGACACCTGGGTCTTTCAGCGAGGCGCGTGGAGTCAGCTTTTCCCCGCGACGTCGCCCCCACCGCGAGGAGGCGCCGCGATGACTTACGATGCGGCCACGGGAACCGTCGTCCTGTTTGGAGGCAACAACATCGTTTCCGGCGATGACCTAAACGACACCTGGACTTGGGATGGCGTTACCTGGACCCAGCAATTCCCACGCCTATCTCCCCCGCCTCGTGATTCAGCAGGATTCGCTTACAACGATGCCGCTCAGACCGTAGTTTTGTTCGGCGGTTCGGGCAATGCCTCCGGCGATGGCGTCGTGATGAAAATGACACCTGGATATGGGACGGGAGAGCGAAGGAGTGGGCGCAGAGGTTTCCGTCGTCGAGTCCATCTCCCCGCCGGACGAGGATGACTTATGACAAAGCCACGCAAACGATTGTTCTGTTCGGTGGCGACATTGAGCAATACGGATGCTGCGATGTCTTTTACGGGGACACTTGGACATGGGACGGGGTAACCTGGACCCAACAGTTTCCGGGCTCGTCGCCGGCCGCGCGAACGCTAAATACGCTGACTTACGACACGGAGATCGGTAAAGCCGTCCTGTTCGGCGGGTACTCTGAGCCGGGCGTCGGTCTAAACGACACGTGGACATGGGACGGCGCCGATTGGACGGAGATACAGACGACCTTTGCGCCGAGCCCACGGTGGGCTCAGGCCGTGGCCTTTTATCCGAAGAGTAAGGGTCTCATCCTGTCCGGAGGCGTTGTCACCGGCTTTACCGCCGTGGCTGACACATGGTTCTTACTCTCCTCGCGGAGATGAAGCCGACTTTGGTTACTGTACGAGAATGTACACAGGTAAACACAGTGAGCGAAACTCTCTCGATCCGGATCGATGCTGCCACGAACACCCGCCTCGATGCGTTGGCAAGGCAATCCAATCGCGCCAAGTCTTTTCTGGCAGCCGAAGCCATCGCCGCATACGTCGAGTCGGAAGAGTGGCAACTGGCCGAAATTCAGGCTGGGCAGTCGGAGTTGGACGCCGGTCCGTTCGTAAGTCACGACCAAGTTTCTCGATGGTTAAAGTCGTGGGGTAAAGGCGGCGAGCTAAAAGTCCCCCGATGAAGGTTGTATGGTCACGGCGAGCAATTGTTCACCTTACGGCTCTCCGGGCGCACCTAGAAAAGGGCTCTGAGCAGCACGCAGCGCGCATCGCGGCACGAATCGTTGCGCGTGAACGCGTGGTACCAGACACGCCTTACATCATTCCGTCCCGTGTGCGCGGCGACCGCTTGGAACTAATGGCCGTATTTTCACGGTCGGCAGAAATGGCCCGCTGAACTCTAGCGTTCTTAGCTCGGCTTTTCTGTATCCCGTTCAAGGATCCGCCGGACATCACGCTTCTGGTGCAGTATTCGGATTATACGGAGAACGTCGACAAACGGGTGTTCTCGCAGCGACGCCACTGTATCCTTAACGGCCTCGCGTCATCAAGCCCAAACCAGAATCCTGCCCGTTCTCCCTTGAAAAGTACTTAGTCGTCCCAAATCGACCCATGGCCCAAATCTTAACCATGGTAGATTCAAGGGTTTGTCATCACACTGACGGGAGTCTTTAATAGAAATGTCGTTTCTCTCAGCCCCGTGGGCGCTCTGGTTACAAGCCGGCGACCCAACGGGGAACGGGCAAGGGTATCTCTTTGCCGTCCTTGGAATCAGCGTTTTCGGCATCATCGTTGCCGCTGCGCTAGGTCGATCTGTCATTCGCCTCGATACCGGAACTGCCCAGATGCGGCACATCTCCGATGCCATCAAACAAGGTGCTGAAGCTTTCATGCGCCGCCAGAACCGAACCATCTTGCTCATGGCCGCCATACTAGCGGTAGTTATCTTCTCCAGCTACTCCGCCGCATCCTCGCTAACCCTAGCCGTTCGCATGACCATCTCCTTTGTCGCCGGCGCCGGATGCTCCATGCTCGCGGGCTTTAGCGGAATGTGGGTCTCCATCCGCGCCAACATCCGCACCGCTTCCGCCGCCCGCGCTTCCCTTAACGCAGCTCTCCAAACTGCCCTGCGCGGAGGCGCCGTCACCGGACTCAGCGTGGTCGGACTGTCCCTCCTGGGAGTCGCCGTCCTGTTCCTACTCTTCGGCGGCCTCGATGACCCCACTCGGATCCCCAGCCAGATCGTCGCTTTCGGTTTCGGCGCTAGTTTCGTCGCACTATTCGCACAACTCGGCGGCGGCATCTACACGAAAGCCGCCGATGTAGGCGCCGACTTAGTCGGTAAAGTCGAAGCCGGCATCCCTGAAGACGACCCGCGCAACCCCGCCGTCATCGCCGATCTGGTGGGCGACAACGTCGGGGATTGCGCAGGCCGCGGCGCGGACCTTTTCGAATCCACCGCCGCTGAAAACATCGGCGCCATCATCCTTGCAGCCGGCCTCTATCCCGCATTCGGCCTCAAAGGGATACTCTTCCCTTTAGTTACCGGAGCCTTCGGTTTACTAGCCTCCATCATCGGCGTCTTCGCTGTAAAAGGCACGGAAGATGGCGACCCGATGCACGCTCTCAACCGCGGTTTCTATGTCACGATCGCCATAGCTACCGCCGGCCTCGCGATCGCCGTCTATCTACTCTTGAACGGCAACTGGAACTTCTTCTTCTCCGGACTCCTCGGCATCGCCGCCAGCATCCTCTTTGTCTTCATTACCCAGTACTACACGGAGGACAAATACCGCCCGGTTCTCGAAATCGCCGATGCCTGCCGCACCGGCGCTGCCACCACCATCATCTCCGGATTCGCCGTCGGTCTCGAATGCGTCGCTCTCCCGATCTTAGTTATCGTTGGGGCTATCCTCGGCTCTTTCTATCTGGGCGAGCACTCCGGTCTGGCCGGTGTCACCCCGCAGGCTGCCGGACTCTTCGGCACCGCCGTAGCTACCATCGGCATGCTTTCCGCCGCAGGCTATATCCTCGCGATGGATACCTTCGGACCTATAACAGACAACGCCGGCGGTATCGTTGAAATGTCCGGCCAGACCGACGCGATCCGCATGCGTACCGACCGCCTGGATGCCGTGGGTAACACCACCAAAGCCCTCACCAAGGGATACGCCGTAGGAAGCGCCGCGCTCGCCGCATTCCTCCTCTTCTCGGCCTACATCGACGAGGTCAAATCCCTCCTAAGACTCCCCCCCGAAGCTGCCTTCCCGATCGATCTGGGCCAGGTGCCGGTTTTCGCCGGAGCTTTGCTGGGCGCGATGCTGGTATTCCTCTTCAGCTCCTTCGCGATCCGCGCCGTAGGCCATTCCGCCCAGACAGTCATTAAGGAAGTGCGCCGCCAATTTGCTAACGACCCCGGCATCATGGCCGGAACCTCGGACCCGGACTACGGCGCGTGCGTCGACATCGTAACGCGCTCCGCCCTGAAAGAAATGATTGTCCCCGGAGTGCTAGCAGTAGCGAGTCCCGTAGCCGTAGGACTGGTCTTCCGCATGTTCCACTTCGGCGCGACCGCGGTAGCCGCGTTCCTCATGGTCGGAACCATCACCGGCGTCCTCATGGCGATGCTAATGAACAACAGCGGCGGCGCCTGGGACAACGCCAAGAAATACATCGAATTAAATCACTTCGGAGGCAAAGGATCGGAAGCGCACAAGGCCGCGGTTGTGGGCGACACGGTCGGCGATCCCTTTAAAGACACCGCCGGCCCTTCGCTCCACGTCCTCATCAAGCTACTCAGCACTATTACTCTGGTAGCCGCTCCGCTCTTCTTGTAATAACTCGCCCGCTTACTGACAAGGTCCGGCAGTATAGCCGATCAGCGTGTCGTTGAGCGCTTTGAACTGCAACTCGTTGCAGGTATTGCCGGTCTTAGTCTTCTGGATCTCGGTGCTCTCTTGGCCGAGGTCGACTCCGGCCGTGTAGTCGATCGTATCTGCCCCGCTGAAGCTATCCGATGTCGATCCGGAAGAGGTTGTAACTCCGTCAGATTGTACAAGCACCGCCAGATTATAGGACTGCTTGTCCGAAACCGTCTCGTCGAAATCTCCGTTCGATGCGGTCACAGCCGTAATCGTCACGTTGAAGGGAAAGGTGTAATCTCGAGTCGTGTTTTCCGTGTTCGAGCCGTCGGTCACCGTCGTTATGGAGTTTACCGTCGTGAGTTGTTGGTACTCGTTCAAGGAATTCGTGTAGGTCTGGAGGTTCCCGTAATCGATGGTTTGACTGATGACCGTCGTTATCGTTCCGTGCGAAGTCTTAACGTACCCTGAAACCGTGAATTGCCGATCGGAAGTGATGGCGATCGTGCCTACCGGGTAACCGCTGGAATTGATTCCGATATTTTCCTGCTCCACGGGATTCGGGCCGCTCCCGATCGTGTTTTCGGTCGTTGCTCCGGTAACCGTCGTCGATCCGTGATCCTCATACACCAGCAGCGTCGCGGTGGCTGCGAAGTACGAATCCGCATTGTATACGCTGAGCGCAACCGTATGGGGCTGCCCGTTGCTCAAGGTTGCGGCGAAGGGAGTCAGGTCCACTCGGTAGGGCTTAAAGTTCAAAGTTTGAACATCCGGAATGGGAAGCCATAAGTTGGGATCCACGCCGCCCGTGTAGATCCAGGGATAGACCGGCGCGACTCCCGCCGGAGTACCGTCGATACTTATCTCCGCTTCCCGGAAAGCCGAGTTACCGCAATCGCCGGGGAAGTCGCTCAGAATATCGTTGGGCACGCAGCTCCACCAGAATTCATCGTTACTCTGGCTTTGCGTGAACACGTCAAGGTAAGCGCGCTCCACGTTAGTCGGCAGCGTGAAGGTTTCGGCAAGCTGCGATGAGGAATTGTTCAACGCGACCGCTCCGCCGGGGCCGTCGGGAAGAGGGTACACGGCATCGGCGACGACCGGTGCTGTAGCGCCCGACGCGACCGGATAGAACTCGAGGGTCGCCGTCCCGGATATGACGCCGGTGTATTCCGAGTTCACTAGATTCCCCAGGTCTACCTCGCCCGGCTGCGTCGTGTTGAACAAGGGCGCGTAGTCGGTCAGGTCCCGGGTCACTTTCCAGGTGGGCCCGAAGGTCGGGTCATCTTCGCGAGTTGTACCGAAGTAGACATTCACGTAGCCGATGGAGATTTCGGCGGTCCGGTCATATTGAATGCCGGGCGTGATCGCGAAGTTGCCGACAAACTGGATCGAGGACCACGGACCGGGGCACGCCGGCGTGTAGGTGAAGTACTGAGCGTTGAAGTTCTCAAACAGATAATTGCTGAAAAGAGTGACTGTGCAGGGGGTACCCTGCGGCGCAGCGTCGGCCCCTTGAAAGTATGAAATCGAGTTAGATCCTCCCGAAGCCCTCGGCACACCCGAGATGGGCTTCGAAATGGCTGCAGGGGGCGCGGCCTGAGTCGCGGTACAGCCGAGAACAACAATAGAATAAACGGCGAATAGATCTCGTCGAGACAAATGAATCGCTCCTGCCAAAGGCGTTGGCTGAGGGCGAGTGTAACACGCGCCCGTCAGCGTGGCCCCAAAGCGCTCCGCTAGCCGTGAGCCGGTGCTAACACCCACTGCTTCTTACAAACAGCGCCGGTCCAAACGCCCGCGCCGCCGCCAGTGCAGTTACTGAGCCGCGACGGCGACGGAGCTGGTGCTCCGGAAAGTTAATCTTCAAACGCCTTTACCCGCGCGGCGCGACCGAACACTTCACCAATCCTCGGTGCGAGGCACGCAACCCGAAGTCCTCTTACTTCCTTAGAACATAAACTTAGCCGCGACTTGGACCAGCCGCGGCGGTAGAGCGCTGACTACCTGGCCGAACGTCGAGCTACTGATGTTTCCGTCGACCGCTTGCGGGCCGAAAAACTGGGCGTGATTGAAAACATTGAACGCTTCCAGTCGCAACTGAAGCGATTGGGACTCGGTGATGCGCAGGTTCTTGAGGAGCGCTATATCGAAGTTTTCCATCCCCGGTCCCGAGAAGTACCTCCGCGAGGCGTTACCAGGGGTGCCCAGCGCGTTCTCGCTGAAGAGGGAGGCATTGAAGTAGGGTTGGCCGTTGCGGGGATTGCGGTTCAAGTCAAGTGCGCCCAAGGTCACGTCCGGTTCATCGACGCCGTAGTTGTTAATTCCGTTCGGTTCCGCGCCAAGTAGGGAGTTATCGCCGTAGTTGACGAGCGTCACCGGGAGACCGCTGCTGAAACGCGTGATTCCCGATAGTTCCCATCCCTGCATCCAGCGGTTATCCGACTTGAACAGCCGGTTGAAAGGAATCCGATAGTTATAACTGACCACGAAATTGTGCCGGATATCGAACGCGGATAGCGCTTTGCTGAGCGACGGATTGAGCGGATTCACCTCTTCGCCCAAATTAGAAGACTGATCGAGAGACTTACTATAGGTGTATGCTGCAAGCAGTTGCAGCGGTCCGCTAGTGTGCTTCAAAGTAACTTGAAGCGAATTATAATTCGAACTGCCGATTGTTGTTTCGGCGGTGTCACTGCCGAACTCAGATCCTAGCGGGCCGCGCGTGCCATTGATCACCTGGCCCGAGGCAGTCGTAAAGACGCCGCTCTCATTGAACGGACCGCAGGGAGTTTGACCGGCCGCCAGGTTTGCCGGATTGTTGAGAGTGAGGCAGAGCGCGGGGTTGCCGGGGTTCGATTCTTCGAGCACCAATAGATGATGTGCCTGATTCCCTACGTAGCTCGCATTCAAAACCGTGTTGTTCCCGAAACCGCGCTCGATCGAGAAGACATAGTTTTCGGTGTAGGGGATCTTGTTGCCCGGCAAGTAGTTAGGGATTCCGCTAATCGGTTCGAATTGCGACCAATCCAGTGTCGTGTCCGGGTGACTTGCCGACGATCCCAACGGCGCCAGTTGCACCGGGAAATACTGTCCTAAGTTCTGCCCGTTCGCGGCCGTGACGAACGGCGTGGTGAACAGCGGCGGCGCCGGGCTGGTATAAGTGGTCCCGTACGGCGCGTTCGCGCTGCTGATCCCGATAGTCAGCGCTTCGATAGCTGTGTAGAACATGCCATAGCTTGCGCGGATGCTAGTCTTACCGGCACCGCCAAGAATTTTGCCGAGCACCGAGTGAGGATCGCCGGAAGGAGCGTAGGCCAGGCCGATCCGGGGCGCGAAGTCGAGATTACCGGGAGGACCGATGGTGCGCGAGACACCGGGGTCGCCGGGAAACACAATGCCCGCGGGAGCGGTCGGGAACACGACCGACTGTTCACCCGGAACGAATGTGGCGAGTTGATTGTACTTCTCATACCAGGGCTCGATACGATCCCAACGGAGACCATAATTCAGCGTGAGGTTTCTGCGTAGGCGCCACTGATCCTGCGCATAGAGCCCCACATATCTGTTACGCCCGTAGAAAGGCTGAAGCTGGCTCTGGTTGTACTGGCTGGAAATGCCCAGCAGATAATCCGCGAAGTCCACACCGGTTTCGCTCCCGAAGAAGCTGAAGCTGCCGTTGAGCTGCGCAATGGGATTTGTGTTTACCTGATCGTAATGAAACTCGGCGCCGACTTTGACCGTATGCGTTCCGAGCACCTTGGAGAAGCCGTCGCGAACCTGAACGGTGTTATTGACCTGCTTGAGCTCATTGGTATTCGTCCCGATGGAGAAGTTATTGAAGACAACGTTCTCGACTCCCTCGGTCTTAGGCGATAAGGCAACAATGCCGGGTGTATCCTGACCGACTACGAAGCCCTGCGACGCCAGGCTGACGCCGACGCCTCCCACGGGTTGACCCAGATCGTTAGCGTCGCGCAATAGGCTGAAGTGAAACTCATTAACGGCTGTGGCGCCCAATGTCTTGGTATCGCCCAGAGCCAGAAGTTGGGCTCGCGCGGAGTTGCGAGCGTTGAAGCCAGGCACGTTCGCGCCGCCCTGAGCGACGGGATACGGATTATTCTGCGACCAGTTATCAATGAAGTAATAAGCCGATAGCATCCCTAACCGGGTAACATCGTCAACGCGGTACGCGCCCTTGTTATCTAGAAGCGATTCGTCCGACGATGAAGTGGAAAATGTTCCGTTAGAGTTATTCGGCGCCGGGATATAACTCATCAGGTTCGCGGCGGGCGCGGACCATGCGCTTCGCGGAATCACGCCGTTCGGCAGCACGCACTGCGCGGAGCTAACACATCCGGAGAAGTAATAAGGTTCACCCGTACTGACCGGATAGCCTAGTTTGGCGGATAACTGGTTCGCCCAATAAGGTCCGCTTACCGTTGTAGGTACGCTGTTGCCATTCTGATCGACCGTGCTGAACGCGCTCGCCAGAGCCGAGAAGTTTCCATTGCGTTCCGCAAGAGATGGAACCGCGATCTGTCCCGTGTCGACTCCCTGCGTTAGTTGAGTCCCCTGATAGTCCGCGAAGAAGAACAGCTGGTTCTTCCGGATCGGACCGCCGACAGTGCCGCCGAACTGGCTCTGGTTGAACGCGCCCCGCGTTGGAGAGAAGTAGTTGCGCGCGTCCAGATCGGTGTTTCGTAGGAACTCGAAGACATCGCCGTGAAAGGCGTTCGATCCCGACTTAGTAACTACGTCGATCTGACCCCCGCTAAACTCCCCGTGTTCGGCGTCGAAACTGCTTGTAAGTATACGGAACTCGGCTATGGAATCGAGATTTGGGATGATCGCCGCGCCCATGTTAACGTCTTCCTCGACGTCGCTGCCGTTCAACACGAAGCTATTGGCGAATTCGCGCTGGCCATTAACCGAGATGGTGCCCGGATTTAAATCGCCCGACGGAGAAAAGGCGCTGACACCGACATCCTGCGTCGTGTCGGATGTAAGTGAAGTAACGGGAACCACCCCGGATTGCAACGACAGCACGTCAGTGTAACTGCGTCCATTCAGCGGCGCCGACGTAAGCTGCTTGGCCGTGATAACTTCACCCATCTGGGTATCGATCGTTTCTACACGCGCCGCGGCGCCGGCGACGGTCACTGTTTCATTCTGTTGGCCGATGGTGAGACGTGCATCCACCACCACCTTGCTGTTGACATCGATGACGACTCCCGTGCGGCGCAGGGGCTGAAAGCCGGCGGCGGTTACTGTAACGTCGTACCGCCCCACCGGAAGACTCTGGAACTGGTAGAACCCTTGCGGGTTGGTGTTGGCGGTCAGGGTCAGCGCTGTCGCGGAGTCGACCGCGACAACGACTGCCTCAGGAACGCTCCGGCCGCCTGGATCGGTAACTGTTCCCAAAAGGCTTCCGCCGCCACTCGCGATCACGCGGGACGCGGCGAAAATCGTGGACATCGTAAGGGTGAGGATGCGGCTTCTAGTTTTAAGTGTCACGTACGTCTGTTCTCCCTCTAAAGTCAGAAGGCGGACGGGCCTCATGCGCCACGCATGCAGCGTCGGCCCTATAATGAGGGGATCGCCAGCCTTCCAGGTTGTCGGTTCATCAGGTCTCCACGGCGTCTTCGCCAAAAGTCATCCGTGGAGACCTGCT
>NZ_CAJCHS010000418.1 GCF_903970205.1 Nevskia soli
GCGCCGCGCTCTCAGATTGGATGACTTCGAGCTCCGGGAATCAGGAAGTCCTTAACATTGAATGTGTAGATTCGCTGAATGCCGCCGCCGATGGCCGGGGTGGCGCTTCCGGAGGTTCATCAATCCTGTAACAGCGTGCGCCGGCGCCGGAATGCATTGACCAAAACCTTAGCACCGATGACTCCCCGTTTAACGGACATCGTCGTAGATGTCGCGCCGGTGCAACGACCCCATGTCGCCGAGGTCTCGCGCAGGAAGATTTAAGGTCCTCTTCGCCGCCACCGGCGGGATCGGCACGCGAACCTGCCGGTTGACGAGGTCGTGGACGAAAGATTCGAGGGTGAGTCCGCTGGCCTGCGCCTGCTCTCGCAGCCCTCGCTCTACGTCGGGCTCCAGTTCGAGCGTAATGGTCATAAATCTGTCTCCACTGGTTTTGAAGATAGGCTTTATTGGCAATTGTTACATTGGCCGCCGAGCGGGATCACGTTCAGCTTCTTGTCTGCAAACGTGCTCGATCGAAACGTTCCCCGGGCGCAACTCTCTAAGAACTAACAAACTCCCCAACCCGAACCTGATCCGGCTTCTCCGCCTTCCAGGTCGGCGCAAGCCGCACCACCAGCAACGTCTGATCGTCATGCGCTTTCAGATCGCCTAAGAAGCGCTTTACCTCGCTTAGCACCGCGTCGCAAATCTGCTGCGGACTCTCATCGATATGGCGCCGCACGATCTCCGCAATCCGGCCCTCCCCGAACTCCTCATCCTGCCGGTTCGTCGCCTCGGCCACTCCGTCGGAGAAAATCACAAGCACGTCGTCCGCGCGTATAAGCGCCGTGCCGCATTCATAAGTGGCCGCCGGCAATAAACCAAGCACGGGACCGCCGGCCTCTAAGCGCTCCACGGAATGCTTGCCGCTAGCGCGCACCAATAGGGGCGGCAGATGGCCGCCATTGACATAGCAAAGCGTTCCCTGTTCACCGTTGTCTGAACTCGGGGTAAAAAAGCCCATGAACAAGCTGGCAAACCGTTCGCGAGCCGTCTTCTCGCATAGAAATTGGTTCAGCCGGCGCGCGGCTTCTTCGTGGCCGGCAGGGGTCCGCGTCCAACTCATCGAACGAATGGAGCCGTGCAGCACGCCCATCAGAAGCGCGGCGGATATGCCTTTACCGGCGACATCTCCAAGAACCACGCTAACGGATCCGTCGTCCGCCGTGAACAGATCGTAAAAGTCGCCGCCCACTGTCGCCGCCGGAAGAAAGGCCGCCGCAAACTCCACGCGCTCCGACGAATTTCCGATGGAAGACGGCAGTAAGTCCGTTTGGACGCTCCGCGCCAGTTCCACCTGCTGCTCTAGCAGACGGTCGCGCGTATAGCGGTTGAAGAGGAATCCGATCAACACCATGGACGCGAGCAGCGCAACCGACGCGAGGCAGCCGACGATCAGGTTCTGCCGCAGCCCTCCGAAGTCGATCGTCACCGAGTCGACAAAAATCGCCATCTCCTCAAATACGGGAGGCGGGGGCGGAGGCCACGAACGAGGATCGCCGGACCGATGAACCAGATCGAAGAGCCGCGCGCGCGTGAGCATCATCAGCACCTCGCGCTTCCCGGATTTCAAATCGACTCGTTGCCATTGGTGGTTCTGCAGAAGACGATGCAGTTGCTTCGCCGATGGAAGCTTGGTCTGAGCCTCGCCCGCTTGAGCGATCACCTTAGCATCCATGTCGAGCACGCGAATCCAGGCAATCTGCTTGGGGAACTCGAGTTGGAATCGTTTGACGACGGGATCGAGCCGGTCGGCGCTGCCTATCTTCGCCGCGGCCGCGGCCTGCGAGAGGGCGGCTTCCTTGCGCCCGGCTTCGCGCGCCGCTTCATCCCGAACAATCTCGTGATAGACGAAGAAATAGGTGGTGACCGTTTGCGCAAGCAGCGCGAGCGCCAGCAGGGTGCCGCCGCCGATCGCCACCTTAACCCAAACCTGCGAACTCTTTCCACCAGGCCGCATTCGCGTGTCTATCTGGACATCATCTTCCCACGGGTTTGTTCCCACGCGCTTGCTTCGTTTTCTGACAGAGCGGCATCCAACCGGGCATGGACCTACAACTCTCCGGCAAAACAGCTCTAGTGACGGGATCGACCGCGGGCATCGGCCATGCGATCGCGGCAACGCTCCTCGGTGAAGGCGCGCGCGTGATTGTGAATGGACGCACGCAGGCGCGCGTGGAAGCCGCAATTGCGGCCTTCCCGCCCGGCTCGCGCGATCGCGCAATCGGGCTGGCCGCGGATGTCAGCAAAGCGGATGGCGTTGCTCAGGCTATCGAACGCCAGCCCGATGTCGACATCCTGATCAACAACATGGGCATCTTCGAGCCGAAGCCGTTCGCCGAGATTACGGATGCCGACTGGTTCCGCTTCTTTGAAGCGAACGTGATGAGCGGCGTACGCCTGAGCCGCCATTATGTGCCGCGCATGATTGCCTCCGGATGGGGACGGATCATCTTTATATCGAGTGAGTCGGCGATCCAGATACCCGCCGAAATGATTCACTACGGGATGACGAAGACGGCGCAACTAGCGATCTCACGCGGGCTGGCGGAAACGACTGCTGGAACCGGCGTGACCGTGAACTCCGTGCTTCCCGGACCGACTAAGTCTGAAGGAGTAATGGCATTCGTCGATCAACTGGCAAGAGACCAGAAAGTAGACACGGCGGTGTTGGAGAAGGAGTTCTTTCAGTCGGCGCGGCCGACCTCGCTGCTGCGGCGCTTCGAGACGCCTGAAGAAGTTGCCGCGATGGTCGCGTTTGTGGCTAGTCCACTAAGTAGCGGAACTAACGGCGCTGCATTGAGAGTGGATGGTGGAGTCGTGCGTTCGTTAGTCTAGAAATAGTTCACTAACCCCAACCGCCAGATCGCCTGCTTTCAAAACACCACCTTCCGGCACCAGGGAAATCGGCTCTCGATTAGGGTACTCCCAGGCTTTCTTGCCGATAGGATCGACCACCCAGCAGTATGGAACGCCCCACGCATGATAGACCTCACACTTAGCAACCAACTCACTCAAGCGCTGCGATGGCGAGAGAATCTCGACGCATAGAGTCGGTGCATCCACTAAGATGCCATCCTCGAATCCGGCGCTCGATGAAAGGAACACGACATCGGGAATACGAACCTCGTCCCCATGACGGAATGAAAGCTCCCAGCCAACGTGCCCGAGACCACGCTCCGCGAACGGTAGCAACAGACGGTGCAACCGTTGTTCCATCCTCATGTGATCAAGGGTGCCCATAGGCTTAGGTACCAGCTCTCCCCCAATCAATTCAGCTTCGGGCTTCTCGTTCCGGCGCAGGAAATCGGCTACCGTCCGATGGGTAAGAGTGGACATTGGTCGAGATTCTTCCGCTTCATTATCGCAGTTTTCGCAGCCCATCGTTGCTTGAGCTACGGTGCTCTATCCTGCGTGGGTGGGCTCGTTTTACCGTATCGTTCGGTTTGGCTTCGGGGCAGCGTTGATCGCGCTGCTGGCCATGTGGGCTGTTTCCACACTCTCCTGGCCCTTCTCGCGCGATCAGGGAATTCTTGCCTGGGCCGGGAGCGTGGTGCGCGCCGGCGGTGTACCTTACCGCGATGCCTGGGATGTCAAGGGGCCGATCGCATTGGTCCCGTTTGCCGCAACTCAATTCCTCTTCGGGCGGAACATGTGGGGGATTCGCGTATTCGACCTTCTGATCGGCGTCGCCAATCTTACTGCCCTGGCCATCGCCGCTCACCGGTTCTGGGACCGGATAACAGCCGAATATGCCGTGATTCTGGGGGCGCTCTTCGCTACCTGGCTGAACTTCGCGATCAGCGCGCAGCCCGATGAATGGTGCGGATGCGCGCTTACGGTCATCGTCGCGATCCTAAGTTCAACCAAGCAGGCAATTACCCTGCGTTCCGTCGCGGCATGCTCCTTTCTGGTTGGACTTTGTGTTCTACAGAAGCCGGTCTATGCAGTGTTTATCCTGTTACTCGTCCCCTTCATCGACCGGCGCAGTCGCGCGATCCGGAAGTCGATCATTGCAGCCCTGCTAGGCTT
Organism: Nevskia soli; assembly: GCF_903970205.1. GTDB lineage: Bacteria > Acidobacteriota > Terriglobia > Bryobacterales > Bryobacteraceae > Bog-113. The sequence continues at coordinate 4,075 of NZ_CAJCHS010000418.1, forward strand.
TTCGCTCCCTATTGTCGCGACGCTCATCTACTTCGGATTTCACCGTGCTGTGGCTAGCCTCATTGATACGTATCTGCTCTTCAACCTACGCGCCCACGTGAAGGTTGAAGGCTCGCCTGCTGAACAGGTCCGTTATTTTCTCTACGCCTGGCAGGCTTTCCTCCCGCTCGCCGCAGGCGTTCCGTTGGCGATATTCGGGGCGGTAGTCCTGACTACCCGAAGCTCGCGACTCGGAGCGCTCTATCTACTTTGGTTTTCGCTGAATGTGTTCATCATCATCGTGCAGGGCAAATACTTCGAATATCAGTTTGTTCCGTTAGTCGCGCCTGTCGCGCTGGGCGGCGGACTTGCCTTACGACAGTTACGCGACTTCAGACCGGCAGCCGCAACCGTCGTATTGATGACCTTCATCTTGCTATTTATAAACGATCCGTTGCGCTCGGTTAAGGAATGGATCTCATACCGCTCCGGGAAGATATCGCGCAATCAATATGACGCTCACTTCGTTTACCTCAACAAGAACCATTACGATTCCGGTACGATCCGGCTTTTAGCTACTTACGTACGGGAACATAGCACGAAAACCGATACCATCCAGGTCTGGGGTTTCGATGCCGGCATCAACTATCTCGCGGATCGCGCGGCGCCCAGCCGGTTCGGATACACCTATCCCTTGGAGATCGGCAGCAAGAATCCATACCTGCAAGGCTACCGCGCGGAGTTTCTAGATAAAATCCACGAAAAACCGCCTGTTTATGTACTCGTTCCCAGCCAAGACGCGTTCGGGTCGATGCCGGCGTCCGACCAGAGTTTCAACGAGTTCACCGGGTTTCATGATTTCGTGTTGGCGCGCTACAACGTCGAAAAAACGATCGAAAACTGGACGCTTTACCGGCTTCGTTAGCTCATTCTTACCGAGCACGACAAGATAGCCTGTCGCACTTCCGACAAAAGCTGATCGACACTGAAAGCGTCCTTCCGGAGCACGCTCTCCACGTGCCCGTTCAGCCGCCGCCGGTCTTCCTCGGTCAGGTCTTTAGCTGTAAGAACAACCACGGGTATGTTGCGCCAGGCCGGGTTACGCCGCAGTTCCAAAGAGAACTCGAATCCGTCCATCACCGGCATCATTAGATCTAATAGAATCAACTCGGGCCGTTGCTGAGCGATTCGGTCCAATGCTTCACGGCCATTCTCCGCCTGAAGAACCGACCATCCCTCGCGTTCCAGCAACTGCTGTAACTTCCTGCGTCCTTGTTTGTCGTCGTCCACGATAAGTGCGGCGCACGGCGGATTGGGACACGCGTGCTTTCGAAGTACGGCGCTCAATTGCTCCCGTTCCACCGGCTTCGTCAGATAATCCGCCGCGCCAAGTGAGTAGCCGGTGTTGCGGTCATCCACCATGGTCAGCATCACCACGGGAATATTAGCCAACTCTGGGGCGTTTTTCAGAGCGCTAAGTACTGTCCAGCCGTCCATCTGAGGCATCATCACGTCCAGCGTGATCAGCGTCGGACGCAGTTCGCGGGCAAGATGAAGACCCTGAGTACCGGTAAGTGCCGTGACCGCATGATAACCTTCTTTGCGAACCAATCGTTTAATTAAGTCGCACGCCGTTGGATCGTCATCGATGATCAGAACGGTACCCCGTGCGCCCGCGGGTATTTGCTGAACGGCCTCGACCTTCTCCACCGGAGCCGTTTCAGACTTCACCACCCGCGGCAATCGCATGGTGAACGTGGAGCCCTGCCCAAGCACGCTTTCGACGGTAACTTCTCCCCCCATCATCCGGCAGAAGCGCTGCGTGAGGGCCAACCCCAGACCCGTTCCACCAAACCGGCGGGAGACACTGGTGTCCGCTTGTTGAAAGGCCTCAAACAGCCGGTCGCGCTGTTCCGGACTAATTCCGACGCCGGTGTCACTTACTCGAAACAGGATGTAATCCGCGTTCTCGGGGTCCGGCAGCACTTCGACCCGTACCCTACCGTCCAGCGTGAACTTAGCTGCGTTCGAGACAAGATTGAACAAGCTCTGACGCACTTTGATCAGATCCGCGCGCATCTCGCCGACCCCCGGGTGAACCTTCACTTCCAGAGTATTGCCGTTGCGCTCAATCTGCGGCTGCACCACATGGCTGGCATCTACCGCAACGGGCGCCACCGCGAAGTCCTCCAGGTATAACTCCATGCGCCCGGCTTCGATTTTCGATAAGTCGAGGATGTCGTTAATCAGCGCCAGTAAGTGCCGGCCGGCCGAGTGTACTTTCTGCAGATCGGGAATCAGGTTCGTGGCTCCCTGATCCTCCGCTTCTTCCTGCAGCATTTCGCCATAGCCGATGATCGCGTTCAGCGGCGTGCGCAGTTCATGGCTCATGCTGGCCAGAAAATCGCTCTTCGCCCGGTTGGCCGCTTCAGCCGCATTCTTTGCCTCGCGAATCGCGGCTTCGGTTTGTTTGCGGTCGGTGATGTCCCGCAGGGTCGCTGTGAATAGCGGCGGCCCATCCTCCGAAATCGCATTCACCGAGAGCTCCATCGGGAATTCCGATCCATCCGCCCGAAGCCCGGTGAGTTCGAGCCGTCGCCCGATAATCACCGCGGCTCCAGTGTCCAGGTACCGCTTCAATCCCCGATAGTGCGGTTCGCGCGCTTCCAGCGGCATGATCAGTTCCGGCATCGGCTTGCCGATCACGTCTTCGCGGCGGTACCCGAATATCCTCTCGGCGGCCGAATTGAACTCCAGAATGCAGCTCCGGCTATCGATGGTGACGAACCCATCCAGCGCGGTTTCAAGCACCGCGGCCTTGCGCGCCTGGCTGCGCGCCAGATCGGCGCGGCTCCGCGCGCGCTCAATCCCCAGCGCGAGATGATTCGCAATCGCCGCAAACGCGCGCAACGCATCATCTCCCAGCGGCGTTCGCGAGAAAATCGCAACCACCCCGACCAGCCGTTCACCCACCGTCAGCGGATATCCGGCAAAAGCAATCATGCCCTCGCGCCGCGCCCACTCCTGATCGCTCACGCGCGGGTCATTCGGAACATCGTTCGTCAGATGCGGCAGCCGCTCTTCCGCAATCAGCCCGATCTTAAACTTGCCCACCGGGACCCTGGCGTGCGCGCCGTCGATGTGCGTGTACATCCCCGCGCTGCCCTGCAGTTCTAGCGTTTTGCCGTCTTCCGATACGGTCCAGATCCGCGCAAACGCAGCTTGCAGCTGGCGTTGAATCACCTCAGAACAGAGCTGCAGCGTCGGCCGCAAGGGAAGCGCCTGCGTCAACGCCAAGCCGATTTCCGACCCGAGCATCGCCAGCCGCGCGCGTTCCTCCAGCATGCGCTCGGATTCCTTCCGCGCCGTAAAGTCCTGACACGTTCCGGTTATATACACGGAACCCTCGTCACCTGAAAACGCCTTCCCGCGGGTGTAGAGCCAACGCACCGCGCCATCCGGCCGCTTCACCCGGAACTTCGCGGAGAATTCCGAACGTTCGCGCGCGCTCCGCTCGAATTCGGCTCGCACGCCGTCCCGATCTTGGGCGTCGACCAACGAAAGAAATGTATCCAGATCGGCTATGTTCTGCCTCTCGTTCAGCCCGAACAAATGACGCAGACTGACATCGTCTTCGAGCCGGCCGGTCGCCGTATTGCAGTCGAAGGTGCCGGTCCCGTTAGCTTCCAGAGCAGCGCGTACGCGGTCCCGGGCATTGCTAAAGCTTGATCCGGCGGTCACGCAGTTATTGTTGCAGATGGCCCGTTGACAGCGAATCTGCTACCATTTGTGTTTCATGTTTCGAGTCTGCGCGGCATTTAGATCTACCGGTCGATTTACCGGCCTTAGCCGAGCGCGCGGGCAGCGTTAGCCTGAACTGGAAGTTCAGGTCAAGTTCAAAAGCCCGCTCCGAAACGAGTGGGCTTTTTCAATTTATAGGAGCTACACCATGATCGTGTCGATGCGGCCCCATGCGAGCCGAGCGGAGATTGACCACGTTTGCAATCGGATTGTGAACGAGTTTGGATACCGCGTGCATTCAATCGTTGGCGAAGAACGCGTGGTTATCGGTGTCGTCGGGATCGGCGATGTCACGCGCTGCCTCGAGTCGCTGGAAGCCACGCCGGGCGTCGAGCGCGCCATGGCGATCTCGGCGCCTTATAAGTTCGTCAGCAAGGAATTCCGCCGCGAGCGCAGCCGCATTGCCATCGTCCGCGGCGTCGAAATCGGCGGCGACGAGTTCATCGTTACCGCGGGTCCGTGCTCCGTCGAGAGCGAGCAGCAGATCCTCGAAACGGCGCACGCCGTGGCGTCCGCGGGCGCCAAGCTGCTGCGCGGTGGAGCGTTCAAGCCCCGCACATCGCCTTACGATTTTCAGGGACTCGAGGGTGAAGGCCTCAAGCTCCTGGCCAAAGCCCGCGAGGAAACCGGCCTCGGTATCGTGACCGAGATCATGAGCGACGCGGATGTCGGCTTGGTCGCCGAGTACGCGGACGTGATGCAGGTGGGCGCGCGCAACATGCAGAACTTCGCGCTGCTGAAGTCACTCGGCGGCTGCGGCCGCCCGGTCCTGCTGAAGCGCGGGCTCAGTTCGACCATCAAGGAACTCCTGATGTCCGCCGAATACATCGTCGCCCACGGCAATCCCAACGTGATCCTGTGCGAGCGCGGCATCCGCACCTTCGAAACCGCCACGCGCAACACCTGCGACATCAGCTCCATTCCCGTTCTGAACGAACTGACGCACTTACCCGTGATTCTCGACCCCAGCCACGCCACCGGCAAGCGCAGCATCGTTCCGCCGTTGTGCCGTGCCGGAGTTGCGATCGGCGCCGATGGATTGATCGTCGAGGTACACCCCAATCCTGAGAAAGCCGTCAGCGATGGCGCGCAGTCGTTGACCGTCGATCAGTTCCGCCGGATGATGCGGGACCTGGAGCCTTACATCAATCTGTGGAGTAAGGCGCGGGCGGAAGAGTTCGCCTTGGTTAGTTAAAGCCGTTCATGCGCCTCCGCCTGATTGGATTTATCGCGTTCGTTGCCTTACTCACGCTAGGAGTGGGTGGCGCGATCTGGTGGAAGCACCAAGTCCCACCCACCCCGGAAGCGCTGCTTAAGCGCTTGCCGACAGACGGCGCCGTGGTCGCCGGAATCGATGTGGCAGCCCTGCGCTACGGCGGATTCGTGCAATTGATCGCCGGATCGAAGGCGCCGGTCGACCCCGAGTACACGCAGTTCGTGCGCGCGACGGGCTTCGATTACGCCCGCGACCTGGATTACGTGCTGGCTTCGTTCTCGCCGGATGGCGAGTACTTCTTCGTCGAAGGCCGCTTCGATTGGCCGCGCATAGAAGCGTACGTAGCGGCGCAAAAAGGGGCGTGCGACCGGCACTTCTGCAAAGTCGACGGCAGCACGCCCTCGCGCCGCATCTCCTTCTTCCGCGCCGGCCGCAACCTGATGGCGATGGCCGTAGCGCCGGACGACATGGCTGCCGATCGCTTGCGCAAGCCGGGCCCGCAGGCCGATCTCGCGATTCCATCCCAGCCCGTGTTCGTATCGGCAAGCGCGGGAGCCCTGCGGCAAGCGGCGGCGCTCTCCGGCGCGGGACAGATGTTCGCATCGGCTCTAACGGACGCGAGCCGCATGACGCTCACGCTTGGTCCTTCCGGATCGGATGTAGATATTCGTTTGGACGCAATCTGCGGCGACACGCAACGCGCCGGTGCGCTGGTCGAGCAACTGCAAACGATGACGCGCGTGTTGAAGGGTCAGGCCGGACAGACGGATCAAAATAGCCTCGGCAGCGTACTGCTCTCGGGGACGTTCGATCAACGCGGGCCGCATGTCTTTGGACGATGGCCGGTGCGGCGGGCGGTGATTGCGGGGTTAGCTAGCGGGTTGTAATAGGATTCCGCCCGATCCTGCATCTCCTTCCATTTTGGCGGGCCGCGAGACGCCACTTACGAGTTGGAGGATTTCATACTCATTCCTTATGCGCGAATTGGAGAACGTTATGAGCTTCGCGACGGGGAAGTCACCGTATTCTCCGCCGCTGATCATTGAAATACTCTCGGAAACACTCTCGGAAACACTCTCGCCATCGAACCGGCCGGAAGAAAATAACCGCAAGAGCGTGTCCGCTTTTTCTCTTGCTGCACCCGCGAGTTTGGCTCGTCGATCGCGGACCATCGAGGGTTCGAGGCCCGGTGCCGCGACTCGTATGTTTAAGCCGGGCGACTACCTACGTAAGGCTAAGGCATTGCCTTCTTCGTGAAGATCAGGATGTGTTGACGCGGTAGGATCTCACTGCGCTTCGCCAGACGAAAACCTTCCGGCTCGATCTCAGCTCGTACTTGAGCCACGGTCATCTTATGCAGCGGCTGTATCGGAAGATCTTTATCCTCGCCGCGAAACTCTAACAGGACCATACGGCCGTCCGGCTTGAGTGCTTCGCGAAGCTTGCGCACCATCTTCTCGGGTTCGGAGAATTCGTGATA